>NZ_JBLUOI010000067.1:0-28801 GCF_048059995.1 Metabacillus sp. YM-086
AGAAGAAGAGTTTTCTAAACTAGGAACAACGATCATAACAACCGACGATGGGTCTTACGGATACAAGGGATTTGTAACAGATGCCATTAAAGATCATGACCTTCAGTTCGATACAATGTTTACTTGTGGTCCAACACCAATGTTAAGAGCACTAGAAAAGCTTCATGGACATAAACCTTTGTTTCTATCATTAGAAGAAAGAATGGGCTGTGGAGTCGGAGCTTGTTTCGCATGTGTGTGTCATACTGGTGATGACCCAACTGGAACAAGTTACAAAAAAGTATGTAGTGATGGGCCTGTGTTTAAGGCTGGAGAGGTGGTATTATAACATGCTAGACATCAACTTACCTGGTTTATCACTTAAAAATCCTATCATGCCCGCATCAGGATGCTTTGGCTTTGGGAGAGAATATAGTAAGTTTTATGATTTAAGTCAGCTTGGTTCAATAATGATCAAGGCAAGTACACAGGAGCCTCGCTTTGGTAACCCTACTCCTCGTGTTGCTGAGACAGAAGCAGGCATGTTAAATGCAATTGGCCTACAAAACCCCGGTGTTCATAAAGTCATTTCAGAAGAGCTTGCATGGCTTGAGCAGTATGATGTTCCGATTATCGCAAATGTAGCAGGCTCTCAAATTGAGGATTATGTATATGTTGCAGAAAAGATCAGTCAGGCAAACAATGTACATGCTCTAGAATTAAATATTTCATGCCCTAATGTAAAAACAGGTGGCATTGCATTTGGAACAATTCCTGAAGTTGCAGCACAATTAACAAAAGCGGTGAAACATGTATCAGCTGTACCTGTTTATGTCAAATTATCACCTAACGTTGCGAACATCGTTGAAATGGCAAAAGCTATTGAAGATGCAGGTGCAGATGGTTTAACAATGATTAACACCTTAATCGGAATGAGACTTGACCTTAAAACAGGTAAGCCAGTTATTGCAAATAAAACTGGTGGTTTATCAGGCCCAGCGATTAAACCAGTAGCTATACGTATGATTTATGAAGTAAGTCAAGCTGTTTCGATTCCGATCATTGGCATGGGTGGCGTGCAAAACGTTGATGATGTGATTGAATTCTTATATGCAGGGGCAAGTGCTGTTGCTGTTGGTACTGCTAATTTTGTTAATCCATTTGTATGCCCGGAAATTATCGAGCAGTTGCCAGCAAGGTTAAATGAACTTGGTTTTGAACATGTTACGGAATGTATCGGAAGGAGTTGGAAGGCTGATGCAAAGACCGCTTATTATAGCTCTTGATTTTAAAGATCAGCAAGAGGTACACGAATTTTTACAGCACTTTCAACAAGAACAGTTATTTGTAAAGGTTGGAATGGAATTATTTTATCAGGAAGGTCCTGATATTATATCCTATCTTAAAAAGCTTGGGCACAATATCTTCCTAGATCTAAAGCTTCACGACATTCCAAATACAGTTAAACAAGCAATGCGTGGGTTAGCTAAGCTTGATGTGGACATAGTCAATGTACATGCTGCAGGCGGAAAGAAAATGATGGAAGCAGCTATTGAAGGACTTGAAGCAGGAACACAAGAAGGTAAAACAAGACCAATGTGTATTGCAGTTACTCAGTTAACTAGTACTTCTCAAGATATGATACAAGAAGAGCTATTAATTAAAGAAGATATCAATGATGTTGTCCTTCATTATGCACAAATGGCAAAAGAAAGCGGCCTAGATGGAGTAGTTTGTTCTACTCATGAAGTAGAGAAATTAAATGAAAAGTTTGGAACTTCTTTTATGACGGTCACACCGGGAATTCGGATGAAGGAAGATTCAACAGATGATCAAACTAGAATAGCTACTCCAGACCAAGCACGTCGTCTAGGTTCGACAGCTATTGTTGTCGGAAGAAGCATAACAAAACAAGACAATCCATATGAGGCATATCTAAAAGTAAAAAAAGCTTGGGAGGAATCAGAGGAATGAAACAAACGATTGCAAAAAACCTATTAGAAATTAAGGCAGTTTATCTCCAACCAAATGATCCCTTCACATGGTCTAGTGGATTAAAATCACCAATTTACTGTGATAATCGTCTTACATTATCATTTCCTTCTATTCGTACTAAAATAGCTGAAGGTCTTATCGATTTAATAAAAGAGCATTACCCTGAAGTTGAAGTAATCGCAGGTACTGCAACTGCAGGTATCCCTCATGCTGCATGGGTAAGTGATAAAATGGATTTACCAATGGTCTATGTTCGAAGTAAGGCGAAGGGACATGGTAAAGGAAACCAAATTGAAGGACAAGTTAAACAAAATCAGAAGGTAGTGGTTGTAGAAGATTTGATTTCTACTGGCGGAAGTGCCATTACAGCTGTTGAAGCTCTTCGTGAAGCGGGCTGTGAGGTTTTAGGGATCGTAGCGATTTTTACATATGATCTTGCACTTGGAAAATCAAAACTGGAAGAGGCAAATATTAAAGCACAATCGTTATGTGACTATGACACTCTAGTCGAAGTTGCTGCAAGTGAAGGTTACGTAACAGAGCAGGACATTAGCAAATTAAAAATGTGGAGAGAAGATCCATCTTCTGAACGCTGGCTTGATGTATAACAAAAACATGTAAGGAATAAAGCGTCTTTTTACCGTTGCACAAATAAAGTTCATTCATTAACGTGGAGGGCTGCGATTGGTAAAAAGGTGCTTTTAAATTTTTGATATCATTAGAAAGAAGGAACTTAAAGAAATAATTAGAAATACCAGTATGTAGCTTGGATAAATGAATCGTTCAGGAAGTTTTATCTTTTTTAATAAGCTCCATACTGTTATACCAAGGATAGCAAAAATGAAGGAATGCCTTTCAGCTTTTAACTGATTCAATAATTCTTTACTTGGCTTGTACATAAATATATGAGCAATGCTGAGACAAAATAGATAAAAACCAATGAAGACTAAACAAATATTATCCACGATCTCCCACATAACAATCCTCCTTACACATTCTATTAAATAGTACAAGTTTATGTATATGATTTTGCTTTTATGATTTATTATAAGAAATTAAGATAATAATATAAAAATAATTAATCCGATAAGTAAACTCGGGTTGACATTTGTTATAATTGTGTTAAAATTTTGAATCAAATAGCATATTTATAATAGTTGGTGTAAGTAAGAATATGCTGAGACTGTAATGGTAAGGCTTTTTATATGATCAGAAAGATAAAATTTTAATAAAAATAATCTAGTAAATGTATTGTCAAATCACAGATAAGGTGTATAATTCATACTATATTAATAGGTTTTACACTTAATCCCGAGTATTAATGTGTGAATAAGCGGGATTCTAATTCCGAGTTGAGTAGTGTGAGAGAAAGAGGTGAATCGTATGTTAACATATGAAAACTGGACTGAACAAACTGATCAATTTGAAGTTGATGAAACGTATAAAGGTGCACTTAATGTTTTAAATTGGGCATATGACCATTACGGTGAAGAGGTCGTATATGCTTGTAGCTTTGGAATTGAGGGGATCGTTCTAATCGACTTAATTTCTAAAGTGAAACCAGATGCTAAGATTGTGTTCCTTGACACAGATGTGCATTTTAAGGAAACATACGAATTAATTGATAAGGTAAAAGAAAAATATCCATCATTAAATATTGAATTAAAAAAGCCAAAATTAACACTTGAAGAACAAGCTGAGCAATATGGTGATAAATTATGGGAAACAAATCCGAATCAATGCTGTAATATCCGTAAAATTGCTCCTTTAACTGAAACATTAAATGGTGCAACAGCATGGATTTCAGGTTTAAGACGAGAACAGTCTGAAACAAGAAAGAATGTAAATTATATTAATAAGGACGAACGCTTTCATTCAGTAAAGGTTTGCCCACTTATTCATTGGACGTGGAAGGATGTTTGGAGATACGTTCATAAAAATGACTTAATCTATAACCCTCTACATGATAGAGGATATCCAAGTATCGGTTGTTTTCATTGTACAAAGCCTGCCTTTAATGAGAATGATTTAAGATCAGGTAGATGGTCAGGGCAAATGAAAACAGAATGTGGCCTCCACCAATAGGAGGATATAAATCATGTTAGAAATCATTGCCATCATTATTAGCTTCTTTTTTGCAATGAACATTGGGGCGAGCGGTGCAGCTGCCTCAATGGGTGTTGCATATGGCTCAGGAGCGATTTTACGACCGAGAAACGCACTTATATTATGTGGGATAGGGGTCATATTAGGAGCAGTTATTGGCGGTGGAGAAGTTGTCAAAACAATAAGTTCCGGAATTATTCCATCATCGCTTATATCGATAAAAATGGTTGTTATTATACTCTTTTCAGCTACTTTTTCCTTATTCTTATCCAATCTTTTAGGAATACCTCTTTCTACAAGTGAGGTAACGGTGGGATCTGTAGTTGGTGTTGGTATAGCGTACCAAGCCTTATATGTTAATAACTTACTCTATATCATTATGTTTTGGGTTATTGTTCCGATCGTTGCGTTTGCAATTGCCTTTCTTTTTATAAAAATCCTTCATTCCTTTAAGCTGACTCAAAAGTACAGCTTTGAAGGAAAGGTCATCACATATTTACTTATATTTGCTGGTTTTTTTGAAGCTTTTTCAGCGGGGATGAATAACGTAGCAAATGCTGTTGGACCCCTTGTAAGTGCTGGTATTCTATCTGTTTCAAAAGGGACATTAATTGGAGGAGTGTTTGTTGCTTTAGGTGCTCTGCTTTTAGGGAGACGTGTTTTAGAGACAAACGGTAAGAAAATAACGAGCTTCTCAAAAATTGAAGGTGTCTTGATTTCTGGTACTGGTGCTACACTTGTCATTGTAGCTTCTATCTTTGGAATACCTGTGCCTCTTACTCAAATTACGACCTCATCGATTTTAGGAATTGGTATTGCAAAATCTGGGGCAAACATCTTTCAACAAAAAATCGTAAAAAATATGCTTATGGTATGGTTAATTTCTCCACTTGTGTCACTAACGATGAGTTACTTCTTAGTGCAGTTGTTTATAGAAAGTGATTTATATACAATCTTTGTATTAGCAAGTCTTTTGCTAGCTACAATTGGCGCAAACAGTTTAATGAAAGCAAGCAAACAAGAAAAGCGTGCTGTACACGAAGAAGGTGGAGGAATATAACTATTATTCCTATTAAACTGATTGGATTTCTATAGTAGAAGAATCAATCAGTAAATAATTTTCGTACTATTACATTTTAATTGGAGGAAATGAAAATGAGCTTACTTCCACATGGAGGAACATTAATTCAAAAATTATCACTAGGAACAGATGTATCACATATTGAGAAAGAAATTGAACTAGATGCAATCTCTCTAAGTGATCTTGAACTAATTTCAATTGGTGGTTACAGCCCAATTGAAGGTTTCTTAACTCAAGAAGATTATGAGTCTGTAGTAGAGAACATGAAATTGAAAAATGGAGTGGTATGGAGTATCCCTATTACATTACCAGTATCAGAAGAGAAGGCATCTACTTTAGCGGTTGGTGATGAAGTTCGCCTTGTGCTTGATGAAGTTACATATGGCACAATTAAGGTTGCAGATATCTATACTCCAGATAAACAAAAAGAGGCAGTTAATGTTTATCGTACAGATGATCTTGCACATCCTGGTGTTAAGAAAATGTTCGAACGTGGTAATGTTTATGTTGGAGGAGAGGTAACATTAGTTCATCGCCCTGAAAAGAAATTTGCAGATTTCTATCTTGATCCTAAAGAATCAAGAGCTAAATTCGAAGAACTAAATTGGAAGACAATCGTAGGCTTCCAAACACGTAATCCTGTTCACCGTGCTCATGAATATATCCAGAAAACAGCATTAGAGACTGTAGATGGTTTATTCTTAAACCCATTAGTAGGGGAAACAAAATCTGATGATATTCCAGCGCATATTCGTATGGAAAGCTATCAGGTTTTATTAAAGAACTATTATCCTTCAGATCGTGTGCATTTAGCTGTATTCCCAGCTGCTATGAGATATGCTGGACCGCGTGAAGCGATTTTCCATGCCTTAGTTCGTAAAAATTATGGTTGTACACATTTCATTGTTGGTAGAGACCATGCTGGTGTAGGCGATTATTATGGAACATATGATGCACAACTTATCTTTTCTAATTTTACTGCAGATGAATTAGGAATTACACCAATGTTCTTTGAGCATAGTTTCTATTGCACAAAATGTGAAGGTATGGCTTCTTCAAAAACATGTCCACATGGTAAAGAAGACCGAGTTATTTTATCAGGTACAAAAGTACGTGAAATGCTTCGTAACGGTGAATTACCTCCTAGCACATTCAGCCGCAAAGAGGTTGTAGAAGTTTTAATTAGAGGCATGAAAGAAACGGTAAATGCATAAGGAGGTAGCAACAATGGCTGTAAATAACATTGTGTGGCATGATGCATCTGTCACAAAAGAAGAGAGAAGAAAGAAAAATAATTACGGAAGCTATGTATTGTGGTTTACTGGCCTTTCAGGCTCGGGTAAATCAACACTAGCAAATGCCCTTGCAAGATACTTGTTTGAAAATAATATTCAAACTTATGTGTTAGATGGCGACAATATCCGTCACGGTTTAAATAAAGATTTAGGTTTTACTGATGAAGATCGTAAAGAAAATATTCGCCGAATTGGTGAGGTGTCGAAGCTGTTTGTTGATAGCGGGCAAATTGTGTTAACAGCGTTTATTTCACCATTCCGAGAAGATCGCCAGCAAGTAAAAGACATCCTTTCTGAAAATGAATTCTTCGAAGTATATGTTAAGTGTTCGTTAGATGAATGTGAAGTACGTGACCCTAAGGGATTATATAAAAAGGCAAGAAACAATGAAATCAAACATTTCACTGGTATTGATTCACCATATGAGGAACCTGAAAAACCTGCTATAATTGTTGACACAGAAACCCAAGACATAGAACAATCTGTTAAACAAATCGTAAGTTTCCTTGTTGAAAAGGGATTTATTCAAGAAAATAAATAGTCGTCCAAGTAATAGCAATTGGTCTTTCCAATTGCTATTACTTTCATTTGGTGGCATCTTATAGCTTACAATACGCAACTAGAAAAGGGGGGAGAATCCATGGCGAAGGTTTTTTTAGTGGGAGCAGGCCCTGGTGATGAAGATTTGCTTACGATTAAGGCATTAAAGTGTATTCAAAAATCAGATGTTATTTTATATGATCGTTTAGTAAATAAAGAAATTCTAAAACATGCTAAAGAAAATTGTGAGCTTGTTTATTGTGGGAAGCTACCTAACTATCATACAATGAAACAAGAAACGATTAATACTTTTCTTGTTAAATATGCTAAAAGTGGAAAAATCGTTACAAGACTTAAAGGTGGCGATCCGTTCATTTTCGGTCGGGGAGGAGAAGAAGCTGAAGCCTTAGCAAAACATCACATCCCCTATGAAATTATACCAGGGATAACCTCAGGTGTTGCAGCAGCAGCATATGCAGGAATTCCAGTAACACATCGTGAGTTAAGCGGTAGTGTTGCTTTTGTTACTGGTCATCGAAGAGACGGTATTGATGAGGATACGAAATGGGAGTCCCTTGCGAAGGGGATTGATACGCTAGCTATTTATATGGGAGTTAGCAATTTACCATATATTCAGGAGCAGCTAATGAAGTACGGCAAACATTCTCAAACACCTGTTGCAGTTATAAACTGGGGGACTACTGACGTTCAACGCACGGTGACAGGGACATTAGAAAACATTTATCAACGTGTGTTGCAAGAAAACATCACGAACCCTAGCATGATTATTGTAGGTGAAGTAGTTTCTCTAAGGGAAAAATTAAGCTGGTATGAAGAAGTAATTGCAAAAAATGCACAAAGTGAGGCTCTATTACTATGAAACAAGCTGTGTTATATGTTTGTCATGGAAGTCGAGTACCAAAAGCTCGTGAAGAAGCCATTGAATTTATTTCAAAGGTTAAACCAAGAATAAATGCGCAAGTCCAGGAAGTGTGTTTTTTGGAGCTGGCCGAGCCCTCTATTGAGGAAGGGTTTAAAAATTGTGTTAGCCAAGGTGCTACAGATATCGCTGTGATTCCTTTGCTTTTATTAACTGCTGCTCACGCTAAAAGTGATATTCCTGAAGAGGTTGAGCATGTTTCATCACTTTTTCCAACAGTTCGTGTTTCCTATGGAAAACCAATTGGTGTTGATCTACGTTTAGCGGACATGCTGGTCGATAAAATGAATGAAAAATCACCGATTAATAGCTCCTCAACGGCAATCCTTGTCGGAAGAGGCAGCAGCGACATGGATGTTGTAAACGACTTGAACCAAATTGCAGATTTTCTCCAGGATAAATCAGGTGTTAAAAAGGTTCATACATGCTTTTTAACAGCTGCTGAGCCTAGATTTAGTCAAATGATTGAAGATGTTTTCAATTCAGATGAACAATCTCTTTTTATCATTCCTTATTTAATATTTACTGGATTATTAAAAAAGGAAATTGATCATACTGTCAAACAATATAATTGGGGAGATCGAAAGGTTGAGGTTTGTTCGTATTTAGGCCCTCACCCGATTTTACTTGATCTATTTGTTGAACGTGTTCATGAGGCTATAGATAACACTGATGGTTTGTATACCTTTAATAAAGGAAAACAACATGCTCCCACTTCACATTGATGTAAAGGATCATTTGGTTCTAATCGTTGGCGGCGGGAACATTGCGTACAGAAGGTTATCTTTATTTCTTGAGGAAGGGGCAGAAATTACGGTTGTGAGTCCTGACGTTGTGAAAGAAATAGAGAATCTTCATGAGCAAAACCTTTTAAAATGGGTAAAAAAGGAAGTTGAACTAAGTGATTTGGAGCATGCATTTATCATTATTGCAGCAACTGATCATCCCTCTGTAAATGAGTGGGTAGCTGAAAATGCTAACAAGTTTCAGTTAGTAAATGTAGTGAGCAATGTAGAAAAAGGGAATTTTCTTGTTCCAAAGTCAGTGAAAAAAGGGAGACTCTCCTTATCTGTATCCACTAATGGAGCAAGTCCAAAGCTTGCAAAAGAAATTTGTGAAGAATTGTCCAATCAATTTGATGACAAGTTTATTGAAAATCTTGATCACCTCTACGAACAGCGATTAAAGAAAAAGCAAAGAAAATAAAAGGGAATGTACTCGATTTGAAGAGTCATTCCCTTTTATTTTTTTTATATAACCTCACTAGCTATAGAGGGGCTATCTTCTGTAGGTTTACGTTTTTTTTCTTGAACAATCATTACTGCTAACAATACGAAGAATATACCGATATATTGCCATAGGCTAAGCATCTCCTTGAAAACGAAAAAGCCAACAAGAGAGGCCACTACCGGTTCAACAGTAGCCATGATGGAAGCACGACTTGATTCAACCGTTTCTAGACCTTTCGTATATAGTAAGAAAGCGAATAAAGTTGAAAATAAGCCAAGGCCTAAAATGGAAAGCCAAACATCGAAATGTAATAGTAAAGATCCAGTCTCCCAAATCCCGCTTACCGGCGTAATAGCTAGTGCTGCAAAGATAAATGTATAAACTGTTACCGTTAATGATGAATATTTCTGAAGTGCAAACTTACCAAAAATGCTATATAAAGCATAGAAAAAGCCAGAGCCTAAACCGAGTAACAATCCATAGATTGATACTGATTGACTTGTAGATGGGAAAAGTCCAATAACTAATATACATCCCAAAAAGGTAATCAAAAGTGCAGAAATCTTTCTTAGGGTAAGAGCTTCTTTAAAGAATAATCTTGAAAAAATCGTCACAAAAGCTGGCGCAGTATACAATAGTATACTAGCTATGGAAATAGACGTTTCCTTCATACATTGAAACAAAAACCAGTTAAAAAAAACGATGCTAATAATTCCTGTTCCGATAAAATATTTACTATCTGAAATTTTAATTTTTAAAGCATTTTTATTTTTAATAAGAATAAAAATGAGCAAAAATGAAGAGGCTGACAACGCACGAATTGCCACTACATGGGTAGGGGTAAATCCCGCTTCATAGAGATAGGTAACAAAAAGCCCTATCATTCCCCATAATGCTGCCCCAGAAAGTATCGATAGATAGGCTATATTTTTTCTCAAAATTTCCCTTCCTCTCGTAAAGCGTTGCAAATTTAATCTTATCAAAATAAAGATTGAAATTGTATCATTTCACAAAAAACATATCTAAATTCATAGAAAAAAGAGCATTGAAGATTCAACGCTCCTTTCAATATTTACCCCTTACGAAGTTGAAAGACTAAGTCTTCGTTTGGAGTCACATAAACAGTTTGTTGATGATCATAAATTACATAACCAGGCTTAGAGCCACTTGGCTTTTTTACATGGCGAATGGTGGTGAAATCAACAGGGACAGAGCTTGAGCTCCTAGCCTTGCTAAAGTATGCAGCGATATTAGCAGCTTCGAGTATTGTCTCTTCTGATGGATTACTGCTTCGGATCACAACATGTGATCCAGGGATGTCTTTGGTATGTAACCAGATATCATCACGGGCAGCAAATTTATTTGTTAAATACTCATTTTGTTTATTGTTTTTACCAACAATGATTTCAGTTCCATCTGAAGAAGAGTAGTGCTCAAGAACTGGCTTTTGAGATTTCTTCTTTTTTAAATTTTTAGATTGTCTTTGTTTTAAGTAGGCTCCTTCTATTAACTCCTCACGAATCTCCTCAATGTCTTTGGGTGAAGCGGACTCAATCTGTTGAATAAGGCTATCAAAATAGTCAATTTCACGTTGTGCTATGTCAATTTGCTCATGAACCACTTCCACTGAATTCTTAGCCTTTTGATATTTCGAAAAGTACTTCTGAGCATTTTCTGATGGAGTTTTTTGAACATCTAGTGGAATGGTCATCATATTGTTTTCTTCATCATAGTAGTTTATCACTTCAGCCTGTTTATCACCTTTGCTAATTGCATAAATATTTGCAGTAATCAATTCTCCATATAATTGAAACTCACTTGCTTTTTCAGCTTGATCGAGAGTGGCGGCCAGTTTTTTAATTTTCTTTTCATTCTTTTTCTTCTCGTTAACCATAAATCGCTCTAAGTCATTTCCTTGCTGTTTCACTCGATCTCGTTCAGCTTTTCCGTAATAGTACCGATCCAATGTTTCAGAGATCGTTGAAAAACTCTTTGTTTTTGCTTCTGTTAAATGAGCTAGGCGGATCATATAGAACTGCTCACGATTATCTAGTTCATATATAGTAGGTTCAAATTTATGCTCTTTTACATCCGATAATATATCTAAAAAAGCATTCGGGAGTGTTTTACGATTTACTAACCCTGCGCGAAAGGTGACCTCTTTGGCGAATAGCGGGGAAATTCCCGCAAAATTTTGTACAAGCTGCTGATCAATTCTTCCAGCATTAAAATCTAACTTTCTTAGAAGTAAATCTTCATCAGCGCCCAGAGGATTTACTTTTTCTTGGCCAGGTGGTAATACATACGGATGACCAGGTAGCACCGTTCGATGACGATTAACTGCTGGTGAAAGGTGTTTTACACTATCTAAAATCATTTCGCGATCTTTATCGACAAGAATGATATTACTATGTCTTCCCATTATTTCAACCATAAGTCGTTTTACGGTTATGTCACCGAGCTCATTTCTGCTTCTAATATCAAAAATGATGATTCTTTCCATCTCAGGTTGTTCAATCTTTTCGATGACTCCACCTTCTAAATGCTTTCTCAATAGCATACAAAACATTGGGGGTTCACTAGGGTTTTCGTAGTTCTCGTTCGTTAAATGAATCCGAGCATAACTAGGGTGAGCTGATAGGAAAAGTTTATGGTTTTTTCCAGCCGACCTTACTTGAAAAATAAGATCATATTTATAGGGTTGATGGATTTTTGTAATCTTTCCGTTTAATAATACACTCTTTAGTTCTTCAGTAATTGCATATGTAAATAAACCATCAAAAGACATGGCACAAACTCCTTTTTGTAAACACACAAGGTGTATAAGTAAATTATTTTCGGTTCTATCCTTCGGTTTGTCTTAAAAAACTGTTAAATCATTTGCCACCATTAAATCTCGGAGCAAATAATTAGTGAAACCTTACAATTTAAATAACTTTTCTAAATGATTATAGCATGTTTTAGGACGAGGCTGAATAAGTTGTCTTATAGGCTAGACAAGTACAAGTTGAACTTTGCAATAAATGCAAAAGACTTCGAAAATTTTCTTGTTTTAAAGGGGTGTGTAGGTGATTCATGAAGTGGCATGAGATGAGATCAGATGAAGTGATGGATTCCATTAATACGGACGGAGATTCAGGATTAACAAGTAAGGAGGTACAAAAACGAACCCAGAAGTTTGGATTAAATGAATTAAAAGAGGCTGATAGACCTTCAGCTATTATTATATTTTTAAGTCAATTTAAAGATTTTATGGTTCTTGTTTTATTAGCGGCAACGCTCATTTCTGGACTGTTAGGCGAATATATTGATGCTATTGCCATTATAGCCATTGTTGTTGTCAACGGCATATTAGGCTTCTTTCAAGAAAGAAAAGCAGAACGATCATTAGAAGCATTAAAAGAATTATCTGCACCACAAGTGAATGTGTTAAGAAATGGGCAGTGGGAGAAAATTTTATCGAAGGAGTTAGTGCCAGGAGACATTGTCAAGTTCTCAAGTGGTGATCGAATTGGCGCTGACATGAGATTAATAGATACGAAGAGCTTAGAAGTTGAAGAATCTGCCCTAACAGGAGAATCACTCCCTGTCCAGAAATCAACTCAACCTATTGCAGGTGAGGAAGTTGGACTAGGTGATTTAACGAATATGGTCTTTATGGGGACTCTTATCACAAGAGGATCCGGAATTGGTGTTGTTATAGGTACTGGTATGAATACCGCAATGGGACAAATTGCAGATCTTCTGCAAAATGCAGAAACAATGGAAACACCACTTCAACGACGTCTAGAACAGTTAGGAAAAATTCTCATTGTTGTTGCATTAGCTTTAACAGTTCTAGTTGTTGGAATTGGTGTAATACAGGGACATGATCTTTATAATATGTTTTTAGCAGGTGTTTCATTAGCAGTTGCAGCCATTCCTGAGGGACTTCCAGCTATAGTAACAGTAGCTCTATCTCTTGGGGTTCAACGAATGATCAAACAAAAGTCAATTGTTCGAAAGCTGCCAGCTGTTGAAACGTTAGGCTGTGCCTCTGTAATTTGTTCCGATAAAACGGGAACGATGACTCAAAACAAGATGACTGTAACACATATCTGGTCCGGTGATAAGGTATGGAATGTAACTGGAACTGGATATCATCCACACGGTGAATTTTTATATGATGATCAACAGGTTGATGTAAACAAAACAAGAACTCTACAACAAATATTAACATTTGGTTCTTTATGTAATAGTGCGTCAATAATTGAAAGCGAGGGTCAGTATCGTTTAGATGGAGACCCTACAGATGGTGCGCTTGTTGTGTCTGCTATGAAAGCTGGTATTAAGCGAGAAACCTTACAGAAAAATTTTGAAGTTGTGGACGAATTTCCGTTTGACTCTACTAGAAAGATGATGAGTGTAGTTGTTAAGGATAAATCAGGTAATCGTTTTGTTGTCACAAAAGGTGCTCCTGATGTGTTACTAAGTGTTTCAAATAATATTTTATGGAATGAAAGGCAAGAGGTTTTAAACAGCAAATATGAAGGGAAGGTAAAAAATGCAATTGAGTCACTGGCTTCTCAAGCATTACGAACAATTGCTGTTGCCTTCAAGCCATTAAAATCAACTGATAAAATTAACTCAAGCTTTGAAGCAGAAAAAGACCTGGTGTTTATTGGTCTACAGGGTATGATTGATCCGCCTCGCCCTGAAGTAAAACAGGCAGTTAAAGAATGTCGTGATGCTGGAATAAAAACAGTAATGATAACAGGAGATCATGTTATAACTGCAAAAGCAATTGCTATGCAATTAAACATTCTTCCGCATAATGGGAAAGTAATGGAAGGGAAAGAGTTATCCAATCTTTCTGTTGAAGAGCTTGAAACCATTGTTGATGATGTATATGTTTTTGCAAGAGTGTCACCGGAACATAAGCTTAAGATTGTAAAAGCATTACAAAATCGAGGACATATTGTTGCGATGACCGGGGATGGAGTAAACGATGCTCCAGCTATTAAAGCGGCTGATATAGGTATATCAATGGGGATTACAGGAACAGATGTTGCAAAAGAAGCCTCATCACTTGTCTTAGTAGACGATAACTTTGCCACAATTAAATCTGCGATAAAAGAAGGCCGTAATATCTATGAAAACATTCGAAAGTTTATTCGTTACCTTCTCGCATCAAATGTTGGTGAAATATTGGTTATGCTATTTGCCATGATCTTAGCTCTACCTTTACCATTAGTCCCAATTCAGATTCTTTGGGTAAATTTAGTAACAGATGGTCTGCCAGCGATGGCTCTTGGGCTAGACCAGCCTGAAGGTGATTTAATGAGACGTAAGCCGAGACACCCTAAAGAAGGTGTATTTGCTAGAGGCTTAGGTTGGAAAGTAATATCCCGAGGTTTTTTAATAGGTATTGTAACCTTAGCAGCCTTTATGATTGTTTATTACAGAAATCCTGAGGAGCTTGCATACGCACAAACTATCGCATTTGCAACTTTAGTAATGGCGCAATTGATTCATGTATTTGATTGTCGAAGTGAAAAGTCTATTTTTGAACGTAATCCTTTTGGAAATCTATACTTAATCGGAGCTGTCATTTCATCAATCTTACTTATGCTGGTTGTTATTTATTATCCGCCGCTTCAACCTATTTTCCATACATTGCCAATACTTGCGAGAGATTGGTTATTGATACTCGGAATGTCAGCAATTCCAACTTTTTTACTTGCTGGGTCACTTTTAACAAGAAAATCAGCTTAGACTATGTTATAATCCTAAAGGGGGTGACCCACAAAGTCATCCCCTTTGCTTGTTGGTTTATATACATGCTATTTTATTATATAGAGCTACCTTACTTATTGAATTTTTCTTTTTTAGTGGTACTGTAAGCAATTATACATACATAAGCGTTAAATGAGTTAGACTGCCCGTAAATATACCTTGTACCTCGAATCAATACTAGGTTATAAAGCTGATGGACCAATAAGTTTGTATGAGAAAGAGATGTGATACATAGTGGTACTAAGTATGACTGGCTTTGGCCGTTCAAGTGGTCAGATACAGTCCTGTCTTTTTACGGTTGAAATGAAGTCGGTTAACCATCGTTTTTTGGATATTCATATTAAAATGCCAAAGCAATTACTAAGTATTGAAGATAAAATTAAAAAACTTATATCAACATACATAAGTCGTGGACGAATAGAGGTTTATATTAACCTCGAGGGTGAATTACAGTCATCAAAAACAATTCATATTGATTGGGGTTTGTTAGATCAATATACTGAGTCATTACAGCAAATAAAGGAACGCTTCTCCATTAAGGATGATCTTTCTTTGAATCATATTCTTTCACTAGGAGAGAGTATGGAGATACGTGAGGAAGCAATGTCGAGCGATGAGGTTGAAGATGAGTTAATTCAACTTATCGAAGTAGCTGTAAAGCAATTAGCAGATATGAGAAAAGTAGAAGGTGAGCAACTAGCTCTTGATATTGATAAGCGGTTGGATTTGTTGACTGAGATTAATGCTGACCTTCAAAATATGGCTCCTCTAGTGGTAGATCAATACCGAGAAAGAATAAGTAAACGTGTTTCTGAATTTGTATCAGGAAAAATTGATGAAACACGTATATTAACGGAAGTGGCCCTTTTTGCTGATAAAGTAGATATTAGCGAAGAGATTATTAGAATACATAGTCATGTTCATCAATTTAAGCAAACGCTACAAACAAAAGAACCAGTTGGTAGAAAATTGGATTTTATTGTTCAGGAGCTAAATAGAGAGGCAAACACAATTGGTTCAAAAGCAAATGACGGGGCAATTGCAAAAAATGTTGTCGAATTAAAAAGTATTATTGAAAAATTGAAGGAACAAGTTCAAAATATTGAATAGGTTTAATAACCATTGATTATAAAAGGGCTTAAAAGGCAAAAATAGTTTTGTCTATAACCAGGGGGAGCATATTTATGAGCATTAAACTTATTAATATCGGTTTTGGAAACATTGTTTCCGCTAATCGAATTATTTCCATTGTTAGTCCTGAATCAGCTCCAATTAAGAGAATTATTCAAGACGCAAGAGACAGAGGTATGTTAATTGACGCTACATACGGCCGTCGGACTAGAGCAGTTGTTATTATGGATAGCGATCATATTATTCTTTCTGCTGTTCAGCCGGAAACAGTTGCTCAAAGGCTTTCAAATAAAGATGATGTATCAGATGAAGGGTAGGGAATAGAAGCATTGATAAAAGAAAGAGGATTATTAATCGTCCTATCAGGGCCTTCAGGTGTAGGAAAAGGAACGGTTAGAAAAGAGTTATTTTCACAAGAGGACACAGCATTTGAATATTCGATTTCAATGACAACGAGAAAACCACGTGAAGGAGAAGTGGATGGAGTTGACTATTTCTTTAAATCTCGAGAGGAATTTGAGGAATTAATTACTCAAAATAAGTTGCTTGAATGGGCGGAATACGTAGGAAACTATTATGGTACTCCAGTTGATTATGTAGAAAAAACATTGAGTGAGGGTAAGGATGTGTTCTTAGAAATAGAGGTGCAAGGTGCCTTACAGGTAAGAAATGCATTTCCTGAAGGACTTTTTATCTTTTTAAGTCCTCCGAGCCTAAATGAGCTTAAAAACAGAATAGTTACAAGAGGTACTGAGTCAGAAGAACTTATTAACAATCGTATGAAGGTAGCAAAGGAAGAAATTATCATGATGGATGCCTATGACTATGTCGTAGAAAATGATAATGTTTTATTTGCTTGTGATCGAATTAAAGCGATTGTTACAGCAGAACATTGCCGTCGTGAACGAGTAGCACCTAGATATAAAAAAATTCTGGAGGTTGAATAATATGTTATATCCATCTATTGATGTTTTAATGAATAAATTAGATTCTAAGTACACGTTGGTAACAGTTGCAGCTAAACGTGCTCGTGAAATGCAGGAGTTAAGTGATCAACAGATCGCAAAGCCGGTTTCATATAAGTATGTTGGAAAAGCCCTTGAAGAAATTAATGCTGGACTATTAAATTACAAACGAACTGAAAAATAATGGTTTATATGATAACAACCTAGAATTAGGTTGTTATTTTTTTCAGGGTGTATGATATTTTTCAACCTAACAATTTAAACAATAAAATGATGTGAGTAGGTGGGGGAGTCATGTTATCAAGAAAAAAAATATTATTATGTGTAAGTGGGGGCATTGCTGTATATAAGGCTGCGGCATTAACTAGTAAATTGGTACAAGCTGGTGCAGAAGTAAAGGTTATTATGAGTGATTCAGCCATTGAGTTTGTTTCACCTTTAACATTTCAAGCACTTTCAAGAAATGATGTGTATTATGACACTTTTGATGAAAAAAATTCAAAAGTTATTGCTCATATAGACCTTGCAGATTGGGCAGATCTTGTTCTTGTAGCTCCAGCGACCGCAAATATTATTGGGAAACTTGCTAATGGGATCGCTGATAATATGTTGACCACAACATTATTAGCTACCACAGCAAATGTGTGGATCGCCCCAGCAATGAATGTACATATGTACGACCATCCAGCTGTACAGAAAAATATCCAAACACTTTACGAATTTGGATACCGTTTTATTGAGCCTAGTGAAGGTTTTTTAGCTTGTGGATATGTAGGGAAAGGTAGATTAGAAGAACCTGAAAAAATAGTCTCTTTGTTGACGAATTTCTTTGAACAAAAGGAGTTTGGAACGCCATTAAGTGGATTTAACATAATGGTAACTGCTGGTCCAACGAGAGAAAAGGTAGATCCCGTAAGATATTTTACGAATCATTCTACAGGTAAAATGGGCTATTCAATTGCTGAGGAGGCTGCAAAGCTTGGAGCAAATGTAACGCTAATAACAGGACCGACTTCATTAACACCACCACCAAATGTTACAACAATTAAAATTGAATCAGCACAAGAGATGTATGAGCAAGTAATTAAACGTTATCCGAACATAGATGTTGTTATCAAGTCAGCTGCTGTGGCAGATTACCGACCAATAAACATACATGAGCAAAAGCTAAAAAAACAAAATGAAAATTTAACAATTGAACTTGCTAAAACGACAGACATCCTTAAAGAGCTAGGACAGAAAAAATCACATCAATTGTTAGTAGGGTTTGCCGCAGAGACAAATGATCTTGATGTGTATGCCAAAAAGAAATTGGCAACTAAAAACCTTGACTTAATTGTGGCTAATAATGTCACAACGGAAGGAGCAGGGTTTGGAACAGACACAAATATTGTGACAATTTATGATAAATCCTTAAACAAAATGGAACTTCCACTTATGTCAAAAAAAGAAGTGGCTAAAAACATACTATTAAAAGTTAATGACATGCTAAAGGATGTTAAATGATGAAGTATGCGAGTGTAATCGTTGATGTTCCTTCAATGCAAACAGATCGGTCCTTTGATTATAAAATACCTGAAGAGTGGCAAGGCTTCTTAACACCAGGTATGCGGGTCGTTGTACCGTTTGGCCCAAGAAAGGTCCAAGGTTTTGTAGTTGAGACAAAAGAACATTCTGATTTTAAACGTTTAAAATCGATTACTGAATGTCTGGATTTAACGCCTTGTTTAACAAAAGAGCTATTACAGGTTGGTCACTGGTTAACAGAAAAAACACTATGTTTTAAGATCTCTGCCTTTCAAGCCATGCTACCAGCCGCTATGAAGGCGAAATATGAAAAGGTGTTATCTCTAACACAAGATGAACATTTTCTTAACATTTCTGATCAATTAAAACCATTTTTTCAAAAACAAAGTCAAGTTGATTTTAAAGAGATCGAACAAGCTGTCTCTTTAAAAACGATACAAAAAGATATTGAAAATGGGTATGTGGAGCTTATCTATAAAGTAAAACAAAAGGGAAATAAAAAAAGAATTAAAATGATTAATCTTAATGTTTCATTTTCCGAGTTGGAAGATAAGATGAATAACATACCTGTTAACGCTAAAAAGCAATTAGAAGTGTTGCAATATTTTAAAGATCACGAAGTGAAGACGATTACTTTACAAGATTTATTAGCAGCAACGAATGTATCAGATGCCTCTGTTAAAGCATTAATTGCAAAAGAAATTTTAAGTGAAAAATATCAAGAGGTTTATCGTGACCCCTATCAAGACCGTGAATTCAAGAAAACAAATGCTCTTTTATTGAATGATGAACAACAGCAAGCGATTATGCCTATTCTATCTTCAATAGAAGAAAATGAACATCATGTATTTCTAATGTATGGGGTAACAGGAAGTGGAAAAACCGAGGTATATCTTCAATCGATTGAAGAAGTGTTGAAAAATGGAAAGGAAGCGATCGTCCTAGTTCCAGAAATTTCGCTCACACCACAAATGGTAAATAGATTTAAAGGAAGATTTGGTTCAAAAGTGGCTGTTCTTCATAGTGGACTTTCAACAGGAGAAAAATATGATGAATGGAGAAAAATACAGCGTAAAGAAGTTCAATTAGTTGTAGGTGCCAGGTCGGCGATTTTTGCTCCATTTGAAAACCTAGGTATGATTATTATTGATGAAGAACATGAATCAAGTTATAAACAAGAGGAGAATCCTCGATATCATGCTCGAGATGTCGCCATTTATCGGGCTAGAAATCACCATTGTCCGGTTGTACTAGGTAGTGCAACACCAACGTTAGAATCATTTGCTCGTGCTCAAAAAGGTGTGTACAAGCTTCTTTCTTTAAAAGAGCGTGTGAATAAAAGGTCGATGCCAACTGTTGATATTGTTGACATGAGAGAAGAATTGCGAAATGGAAATCGTTCAATGTTTTCAACCTCTTTAATAGAAAAGTTAACTGAAAGACTAGAAAAGGGTGAGCAATCAGTCTTATTTCTGAATAAAAGAGGTTACTCCTCGTTTGTTATGTGTCGTGACTGTGGGTTTGTCATTCAATGCCCACACTGTGATATATCCCTAACTTACCATAGATATGGGCAACAGCTTAAATGTCATTATTGTGGACATGAAGAACATATGCCAAACGTTTGTCCGGAATGTCAAAGTGAACACATAAGATTCTTTGGAACAGGTACACAAAGGGTTGAAGAGGAATTGGTCAAGGTGTTACCAGAATCTCGGATTATCAGAATGGATGTTGATACAACTGGAAGAAAAGGTGCTCACGAAAAATTACTAACAAAGTTTGGAAATAAAGAAGCGGATATTTTACTAGGTACACAAATGATTGCAAAAGGCCTTGATTTTCCAGATGTAACATTAGTTGGAGTTTTAACTGCCGACACAATGCTACACTTACCTGACTTCCGAGCTTCTGAAAAAACATTTCAGCTATTAACACAAGTAAGTGGGAGAGCGGGAAGACATGAGCTTCCTGGTGAAGTTATCATTCAAACATATACACCAGAACATTATAGTATCCAATTAGCAAGTCAGTATGATTATGATGCTTTTTTTGAACAAGAAATGTTTCTTCGAAAATCCCATGCATACCCACCGTATTATTATTTAACACTTATAACAATTTCTCATCCAGAAATTACAAAAGTAGTTGCTGTAACGGAAAAAATCGTTCAGTACTTAAACAGAAATTTATCGAACACAACAAAAATCCTCGGACCAGTCGCATCACCTATCCCAAGGATCAAAGATAGATATCGATATCAATGCATGGTAAAATACAAACGGGAAAACAACTTACATGAGACTTTACGCAAAATCATTGATCATTTCCAGCAAGAAATGAGTTCAGATGATCTAGCGATTACGATAGATTTAAGTCCAAACACTATGATGTAATCCATACTTACTTAGCTATAAATAGCAATCATCAAGAATTATATATTTTAAGCAATACCCGAATGGTTGAATTCAGAAATACTCTGTTTCTACCATTCCATACATAATTAAATTTTAATAAAGATCTGTAAACGTTTGGAGGAATTTTTTTGGCTGTAAAACCAATTGTTATGTTTCCGGATGAGGTATTAGAAAGGCCGTGTGACAAAGTAACAGTTTTTGATAAAAAATTAACAAAGCTTTTAGCTGATATGTACGATACCATGATAGAAAATGATGGGGTAGGTTTAGCCGCACCACAGATAGGCATTTCTCAACAAATTGCGATTGTTGATATAGATGATCACCACGGAACAATCGAGTTAATTAACCCTGAAATAATAGAGCATCGTGGTAAGCAAACAGGTCCTGAAGGATGTTTAAGCTTTCCAGGTTTATTTGGCGAAGTAAGCCGGGCGGATTATGTAAAAGTTCGTACATGTAATCGTAAAGGAAAAGTGAAAGTAATCGAGGCTGAAGGGTTTCTTGCTCGGGCGATTCAACATGAAATGGATCACTTAGAGGGAATTTTATTTACATCAAAAGTAGAAAAATATTTAGACGAAGAAGATCTTGAAAATGCGGAAGGATGAACGTAATGACAAAAATTGTTTTTATGGGAACACCTGATTTTTCTGTTCCGGTTTTAAGAAGTCTGGTTGAAGAGGGCTATAATGTTGTAGGAGTTGTTACTCAACCTGATCGACCAAAAGGAAGAAAGAAAACATTAACTCCTCCTCCTGTTAAAGTTGAAGCTGAAAAACATAATATTAAGGTTCTTCAACCAGAAAAAATACGTCATGAAGTTGAAACTGTTTTAGAATTGGAACCAGATTTAATTGTAACAGCTGCTTTTGGCCAAATTTTACCTAAAGAGCTTTTAGAAGCCCCTAAACATGGATGTATTAATGTTCATGCTTCACTATTACCAGAATTAAGAGGTGGAGCACCAATTCATTATTCGATCTTACAAGGGAAAACTAAAACAGGTATTACCATCATGTATATGGCTGAAAAGCTGGATGCTGGCGATATTTTAACACAAGCTGAAGTGGAAATTGATGAAAAGGATACAGTAGGTACTCTTCATGACAAACTTAGTGAAGCAGGAGTTAAGCTCTTAATAGATACTATTCCACCACTATTAGAAGGAAAAATAGAACCGCAAAAGCAAGATGATTCTAAAGCTACTTTTGCTTCTAATATTAAAAGGGAACAAGAAAAGATTGATTGGACAAAGCCTGGAGAGGAAATATATAACCAAATAAGAGGACTTAACCCATGGCCTGTTGCGTTCACTAGCTTTCAAGATCAACCATTAAAAATATGGTGGAGTGAGAAGGTGGTAAATAAAAATGAATCCACACCAGGAACGATTATTGGATTTGACCAAGATGGGTTTGTTGTTGCAACAGGAAATGATACTGCGATAAAAATAACGGAATTACAACCTTCAGGTAAAAAAAGAATGCGTGGGGAAGATTATTTAAGAGGGACCACAATGACAGTTGGTGAGAAATTAGGCGATGAAGATGAAAAACAAAATGACCGTACGTGATGTGGCTGTTGAAACATTACTTCAAATCGAGAAAAATCAAGCATATAGTAACTTACTTTTAAATTCTATGATAAAGAAATATCAAGTAAATACAAAAGATATTTCTTTATTAACTGAAATTGTATATGGAACTTTACAACGAAAAGATACCCTTGATTATTATTTAGAGAACTTTTTAAAGAAATCAAAAAAAATCGATGCGTGGGTAAGAATTTTGCTTCGCATCTCGGTTTATCAAATGGTTTATCTGGATCGTGTACCTGAGCGAGCAATTTTTTTTGAAGCAGTAGAAATTGCTAAAAAAAGAGGTCATAAGGGAATCTCTTCTTTTGTCAATGGTGTACTAAGATCGCTACAAAGAGAGGGTTTATCAGATATAAATCAGATTGCTGATCCTGTTGAAAGACTTTCGATTAAAACGAGTCACCCTAAATGGTTAGTAGAAAAGTGGATAGATCAGTATGGATATGAAGAAACAGAAAAAATGTGTGAAGCTAATTTAACACCACCATCACAAACTGCCCGTGTAAATCAAACAAAAATGACTGTTGATGAACTAATGAAGACATTAAACCAAAATGGTGTAGGTGTAGAACATGGTGATCTAGCAGTTGATGCAATTAAAGGGACAAAAGGAAACCTTGCTTTGACTGATGCGTTCTCTGAAGGGTTTTTAACGATTCAGGATGAAAGTTCAATGCTGGTTGCAAGAGCGCTGAATCCACAAATTGGTGAAACAGTTTTAGATGCTTGTGCTGCACCTGGAGGAAAGTCTACTCATATAGCTGAAAGAATGGAAGGAACAGGTACTGTTCACTCATTGGATTTACATGAGCATAAAGTAAAGCTAATTAAACAACAAGCAGACAGACTTGATTTAACAAATATTCAAGCAGAGGCTTTAGACAGTAGACTTGCAGGAGACCGTTTTGAAAAAGATAAGTTTGACCGAATTTTAGTAGATGCGCCATGCTCGGGATTTGGTGTTATTCGAAGAAAGCCGGATATAAAATATACAAAATCTCCTGAAGATGTTCTAAAGCTTGCTGAGTTACAGAAAAATATCTTACATGCTGTTGCCCCTTTATTAAAAAGTAATGGTGTGTTAGTTTATAGTACATGTACAATTGACCGAGAAGAAAACACGGATGTTATTCAATCATTCTTAAAAAATCATCCTGAGTTTGAACTTGATCAGGGTGCAATTCATCATTTTCCTGAAAAACTTCATCCATATTTTAAGGGTGGAGAAGTACAACTGTTACCACATTACTTTGGAACAGACGGATTTTATATAGTATGTTTACGAAAGAAGGGTTAAAATTGGAACAAGCAAAAGCAACGAGGATTAAAAAAGACAACTTAGAGAAGAAGAGCAACCCATCCATTTATTCTTTAGAACTTCATGAGCTTGAAGATTGGCTAAAAGATCATGGAGAAAAAGCGTTCAGAGCGAACCAGATTTTTGAATGGCTATATACAAAGCGTGCAACAAGCTTTGAGGATATGTCAAATCTCTCAAAGGGCTTAAGAACACTATTAAGTGAGAATTTTACTTTAACAACATTAAATACGTTAATTCAACAAACTTCAAAAGACGGGACAATTAAGTTTCTTTTTGAACTTCATGATGGATACTCTATTGAAACAGTTTTAATGAGACATGAATATGGGAATTCTGTATGTGTAACTACACAAGTTGGGTGTAGAATTGGTTGTACATTCTGTGCTTCAACTTTAGGTGGTTTAAAAAGAAATTTAGAAGCTGGTGAAATTGTTGCTCAAGTTGTAAAAGTTCAACAAGCCCTTGACGAATTTGAAGAGCGTGTCAGTCATGTAGTGATTATGGGAATAGGTGAGCCTTTTGATAATTATGATGAAATGATGTCATTTTTAAAAATTATTAATCATGATAAAGGCTTAAATATTGGAGCTAGACACATTACAGTTTCTACTAGTGGAATTATTCCGAAAATCTATAAGTTTGCTGATGAAAAGCTACAAATTAACTTTGCAATTTCTCTACATGCACCAAATACTGAGTTGAGAACTAAACTAATGCCGATTAATAAAGCATACAAGCTACCAGATCTTATGGAAGCAGTAAGATACTATGTAGATAAGACTGGACGACGTGTAAGTTTTGAATATGGATTATTTGGTGGAGAAAATGATCAGGTAGAGCATGCTGAAGAACTTGCACAATTAGTGAAAGGGTTAAAATGTCATATTAATTTAATACCAGTTAACTATGTACCTGAAAGAAATTATGTTCGTACACCAAAAGAGCAAATCAAACTATTTGAAGATACGCTTAAAAAGCACGGTGTTAATGTGACAACTAGAAGAGAACAAGGACATGATATTGATGCAGCGTGTGGCCAACTTCGAGCTAAGGAGCGTAAAGAGGAGACGAGGTGACCATTTTGGAACACATTTTTTTGACTGATAGGGGAAAGGTTAGACAACATAATGAAGATAGTGTTGGCGTGTTTGAAAATGAAACGGGGATATTAGCAATAGTAGCAGATGGTATGGGTGGTCATTTGGCTGGAGATGTTGCAAGTCAAATGACAATCTCTACTTTTAAGGAATTATGGGAACAAGCCCCAACAATTAATGGACCAAGTGATGCTGAAGCTTGGTTAACCGAAAAAGTCAAAGAAGTGAATAAAACTGTTTATGAGCATTCTCTAACTAATTCGGAATGTCAAGGAATGGGCACAACAATAGTTGGAGTCTTGGTTACACCTAATTTTGCCACCATCGGTCATATCGGAGATAGTCGCTGCTACCTTTTAAATAACAGTGGCTTTAAACAAGTTACCCAAGATCATTCACTTGTTAACGAATTGGTAAGATCAGGTCAAATTTCTAAGGAAGATGCAGAACATCATCCTCGTAAAAATGTTCTTTTAAGGGCACTTGGAACTGAACAAACGGTTGATCTTGATGTTAGAACAATTGAACTAGAGGAAAATGATGTGCTATTGCTTTGTTCTGATGGATTATCAAATAAAATATCTGACGAAACCTTGGAGCGTGAGTTACTTCATTCTAAAGATTTGTCTCATACGGCAAACCATTTAGTACAAATGGCAAATGATAATGGAGGGGAAGATAATATTTCCATTATCATGCTCAAAAAGTCGACAAATAAATTAGGTGAAGAACCGTGCTAATAGGAAAAAGAATTAGTGGTCGTTATAAAATTCTAGAAGTTGTAGGTGGCGGTGGCATGGCTAACGTTTACCTAGCCCGAGACATGATTCTAGAACGCGAAGTTGCAATGAAGGTGTTGCGCTTTGATTTTTCCAATGATGATGAATTTATTAAACGATTTAGAAGAGAAGCACAATCAGCAACTAGTTTGGCGCATCCAAATATCGTTAGTATATATGATGTTGGTGAAGAGGACGGTATTTATTATATTGTTATGGAGTACGTAGAAGGCCAAACTTTAAAACAATACATACAACAGTTTGCACCAGTTCATCCTAGAAAAGCAGTGAATATTATGGTGCAAATTGCATCGGCCATTCAGCATGCACATGATAATCAAATTATTCATAGAGACATAAAGCCGCACAATATTCTTATTGACCATCATGGAAATGTGAAGGTAACAGATTTTGGAATTGCTACAGCGTTGAGTTCAACGACCATAACACAAACAAATTCGGTATTAGGCTCGGTTCACTATTTATCACCTGAACAAGCTAGAGGTGGACTGGCTAATAAAAAATCAGATATTTACTCTATTGGTATTGTTTTATTTGAGTTATTAACTGGACGATTGCCGTTTGATGGAGAATCAGCTATCTCAATTGCCCTTAAGCATTTGCAATCAGAAACTCCATCCCCTAAAAGATGGAATCCTGACATACCTCAAAGTATTGAAAACATAATTTTAAGATCAACGGCTAAGGATCCTTTTCACCGTTATGATTCAGTAGAAGAAATGGAAAAGGATCTTGAAACAGCCTTTGATGTTAGTAGAATTTCTGAGGAACGTTTTTCTATACCTGAAGATGATGAAGCTACCAAGGCTATACCAATCATTACAAATGAGAACTTTAATGAACATAAGGTAGAAGACACCATTGTCAGAAAACCTGTTACTAACGAGAATATTCATAATTTCAATCAGGAAGACAACGGTAAAAAAGAAAAAAAGCAAAAGAAACCGAAAAAGAAGAAAAGCAAGCTTGCTACCTTTATCGTTTCAGTATTTTTGATTTTACTTGTTGCAGGTATAGCTGCTTTTACAATCATTCCTTCCTTTTTCCTTCCTAAGGATGTTGAGGTTCCGGACGTCACAGGAAAGTCCTACGAAGAAGCTGTAAACATATTGCTTGATAGTGGATTTGAAGTGGCGGATCCAGTGCTTGTAACAGACGAAGAGGTTGAAGAGGGGTATGTTATTAAAACAGAACCAACGGCAAATGAAATCATCAAGGAAGGCTCTACTATTACAATCTATGAAAGTATAGGAAAAGAAAAAGTGGTATTAGAGGATTATGTAGGGAGAAAAATTGACCGTATTACCTCTATTCTTGAAATGAAGGGCTTTACAGTAGAGGTTGTAAAGGAAGAATACAGTGAGACTGAACCTGCTGGTAACATTTTGTCCCAAAATCCTGAAATAGGAGAAGAAGTTGTACCAGAAGACACGGTGGTAGAATTTACGGTTAGTAAAGGGCCGAAACTAGTAAAAATAGAGGATTTGGTTGGGAAAACAAAGGAAGAAGTTAATAAATATATTTCAGAAACAGGGTTTAGTGTTAATGTTGATGATGAGTATTCTGCAGAAGTGGAGAAAGGATCACTCATCAGGCAAAGTCCAAAGGCCGGTACAGAAGTTGTACCAAAAGAAACAACATTAGAGGTTGTCTATTCTCTTGGCCCGGAGCCTAAGCCTTCTAAAACAGTAACAAAAACAGTAACAATTCCTTATGAAACGGAAGAAGAGGGCAAAGAGTTGGAAGTGAAGATTTCAATCGACGATGAAGAACACACTATTTCAGACGTATTTGAAACCTTTACGATTACTAGTCCTCGGGTAAAAACATTAGAATTTACAATCCCACCAAATGACAAAGCTTTTTATCAGATTACTGTGGATAATAAAATTGTAATAACTGAGACTATTCCGTATCCAGAGGAATAGAAATTAACGACGATTGAGAATTCTAACTAGCAAAGAGTTTTTTTAATGTTTGCATAGCCTTTAGTAAATATGCACTATAATTTATCGGAACACATCCAAGGAGGTTATCCATGCCACAAGGGAAAATTGTGAAGGCTCTTAGTGGTTTTTACTATGTTCAAGATCAAGAGAAATTAGTTCAGTGTAGAGGTAGAGGTGTCTTTAGGAAGAATAAGATTACACCTCTTGTAGGCGACGAGGTAAAATATCAAGCTGAAAATGACTTGGAAGGATATATTCTTGAAGTCTTTGAACGAAAAAATGAACTTGTAAGACCACCTATTTGTAATGTTGATCAGGCTATTCTTGTATTTTCTGCAGTAGAGCCTGATTTTAGTACAACGCTTCTTGATCGATTTCTTGTACTCATTGAAGCAAATGAGATCATTCCACTCATTGTTATTAGTAAAATAGATCTTATATCCTCTGAAAAAATAAGAGGAGAAGTTCAGTCTTATGCAAAAGATTATGAAAATGCAGGCTATACCGTCTTATTAACCTCAACGGTCGAATCAACAGTTGAAAATGATCTGTTACCATATTTAAATGACCATATTTCAGTTTTTGCAGGTCAATCAGGGGTGGGGAAATCTTCTTTATTAAATGTATTAAGACCTGATCTAGAATTGAAAACGAATGATATTTCTTCCCATTTAGGTCGAGGAAAGCATACAACAAGACATGTTGAACTTATTTCAGTAGGTACAGGTTTTGTAGCAGATACTCCTGGTTTTAGCTCATTAGATTTTACAGGTATTGAGGTAGAAGATCTTTCATACTGTTTCCCGGAGATGCGTGAACGAAGTAGTAGCTGTAAATTCAGAGGATGCACCCATGTCAAAGAACCAAAATGTGCAGTAAAAGAGGCTGTTGAAAAAGGAGAAATTCCACAATACCGATATGAGCATTACTTAACATTCGTAGAAGAGATAAAAGATAGAAAGCCGAGGTATTAATATGATAAAAATTGCTCCATCCATTTTATCGGCAGATTTTGCCAAATTGGGAGAGGAAATCAAAGATGTAGAAAAGGGA
>NZ_JBLUOI010000068.1:0-1899 GCF_048059995.1 Metabacillus sp. YM-086
GGATAGCACGCCTTTCTTTTGTTCTTTTAGAAATGAAAAGAGAGGATCAGCAGCATCACCGTTTACATCGATCTTTGCAAACATAGGAAAAGATACACCGTAATTTAGCTGACAAAACTGAGTTGTTTCCTCAATATTTTCATACTCCTGATCATTAAATTGACCACATGGAAATCCTAAAATCTCCAAGCCCTTACTATTATATTTTTCATAAAGCTCTTGCAATCCACTAAATTGATTCGTTAAACCGCATTTACTTGCAGTATTAACAATAAGTAAAGGTTTCCCTTCATAATCACTTAAAGATTTTGTGTCACCGTTTGGTTTTTTAACTGTGAAATCAAATACTGTGTTCATCTTGATTTCCTCCTCGTATATGTAAAGATCGTGTGCGATTAAATCGTATCAGATTTAGTTTGTTCTTTCAATGATATTGTTTTGTTTCTTAAGAAAAGAGGGGACTTATGTTTGAATTTTTGGGAGGAATGATTTTCGAAAAAGATGTTTATTTAATGGGAGGCTTGTTATATATTTACTTGTGGTATGTACATAGAAGATCATTTAAATTAGAGGGAGAACACAATGAGAAAAATAACTCTATCCAACGGAAACACCGTAGAAGTTGAATGCTTAAGTTGTGCCTTAACAAGTGGATTAATTGAGCCTGAGGGCGGTGTTGTGATTGAAACAGAATTCTTTCATGCACATCAAGATGTTGCCTACCCGATAAAAGGATTAGTCATTTTGGCATCTAAGCGACATATTAAGTGCTTAGATGAATTAACCGAGGAAGAAAGAATCGATTATATCACTGTTTTATCCAAAATCAGAAAGGCTCAAAGAGAAACATTAGGAATAGAGCATGTTTATTATTTTTATAACGAAGATACAACTCACCATTTTCACACATGGATGGTTCCACGCTATGAGTGGATGTATGAGTTTGGTCGTTCTGTCGAGTCG
Source organism: Metabacillus sp. YM-086 (assembly GCF_048059995.1). Taxonomy (NCBI): domain Bacteria; kingdom Bacillati; phylum Bacillota; class Bacilli; order Caryophanales; family Bacillaceae; genus Metabacillus; species Metabacillus sp. YM-086. The sequence goes on from NZ_JBLUOI010000068.1 coordinate 964, forward strand.
GTAAGACCGGTTCTTCTTCATGCTAGAAACAATATGAATAGTAAGCGAAATATGGAAGAAGTAATAAATGCGATAGGTGTTTTGAAGGAAGCTTTGAGGGATTAGTTGTAACCGGCACGGACCTGGAGTTAGGGGGTTGATTGGCTTAGTTTGCTGAAATGGGGGACAGAGCAGGACTTTTGTCTTGATTTTGAGTTAATGGGGGACACAAGTTTGCGTTTGCAGCTGATTTTTGTCTCGATTACCGCGTTATCGGGACACAAAATTGCTTTTACAGCTGATTTTTGTCTCGATACCCGCGTTATCTGGACACATCTTTGCTCTTTCTGCTGATTTTTGTCTCGATTACCGCGTTATCGGGACACATCTTTGCTCTTTCTGCTGATTTATGTCTCGATTCTCGCTTTATCGGGACACAACTTAGCCCTTGCAGCAGATTTATGTCTCGATACTCGCTTTATCGGGACACATCTTTGCTCTTACAGCTGATTTATGTCTCGATTCTCGCTTTATCGGGACACATCTTTGCTCTTTCTGCTGATTTTATGTCTCGATACACGCTTTATCGGGACACATATTAGCCCTTGCAGCAGATTTATGTCTCGATACACGCTTTATTGGGACACAAGTTTGCTTTTACAGCTGATTTTTGTCTCGATTACTGCTTAATCGAGACACATCTTTGCTCTTACACCAGATATATGTCTCGATACATGCTTTATCGGGACACAAGTTGGCTCTTGCAGCTGATTTATGTCTCGATTCTCGCGTTATCGGGACACATCTTTGCTCTTTCTGCTGATTTATGTCTCGATTCCGGCCTAATCGAGACACATCTTTGCTCTTTCTGCTGATTTATGTCTCGATACACGCTTTATCGGGACACATCTTTGCTCTTATAGCTGATTTATGTCTCGATTCTGGCCTAATCGGGAC
>NZ_JBLUOI010000068.1:1997-2266 GCF_048059995.1 Metabacillus sp. YM-086
GATTTATGTCTCGATTCTGGCCTAATCGGGACACATCTTTGCTCTTACAGTAGATTTATGTCTCGATACACGCTTTATCGGGACACAAGTTGGCTCTTGCAGCTGATTTATGTCTCGATTCTCGCTTTATCGGGACACATCTTTGCTCTTACACCAGATTTATGTCTCGATACACGCTTTATCGAGACACATTTTGCTCTTACTGCTGATTTATGTCTCGATACACGCTTTATTGGGACACATCTTTGCTCTTACAATAGATTTATGTC
>NZ_JBLUOI010000068.1:2366-27732 GCF_048059995.1 Metabacillus sp. YM-086
TTATCGGGACACAAGTTGGCTCTTACAGCTGATTTCTGTCTCGATACACGCTTTATCGGGACACATCTTTGCTCTTACTGCTGATTTATGTCTCGATACACGCTTTATTGGGACACATCTTTGCTCTTACAATAGATTTATGTCTCGATACACGCTTTATCGGGACACAAGTTGGCTCTTACAGCTGATTTCTGTCTCGATACACGCTTTATCGGGACACATCTTTGCTCTTATAGCTGATTTATGTCTCGATTCTGGCCTAATCGGGACACATCTTTGCTCTTACTGCTGATTTATGTCTCGATACACGCTTAATCGAGACACATCTTTGCTCTTACACCAGAATTCTGTCTCGATACTCGCTTTATCAGGACACAACTTAGCCCTTGCAACTGATTTCTGTCTCAATACCCGCTCAATCGGGACACAAATTAACTCTCCCACCAACATTCTGTCTCAATACCCGCTCAATCGGGACACAAATTAACTCTCCCACCAACAAACTGTCTCGATACAGAGCATATCGAGACATGTAACGTTCCCACCAGCCAACTAAGAGGATATAGGTGCCTGTTCCTTCGCCAAGAAACCCACAAGAAAGGCACCCTTAAAATAACCGCTTCCTTATTGTTTAAATTGATCAGAATTTTCTCGTGCGAAGGCACCGCCTTCTTTGATTGTTTGATCAAGAGCTTGTTTTGCTAAGATCTCCATGCTAATTTCCTCGTTATAGTTTTGTGCCTGAGATTTGTCTGCTGCATATCCTGCAGACAATGAGCCTTTATTTGGATTGTTTGTCATTTTTATCACTCCTTTTGTTGTTAGTATGTTCTATTGTGAGGAAAATACAGCCTATTTTAGCTTCATTCTTTCCCGATCTATAAGTTACCCTTATTGCATTTCATAAAACAATCAACATTTTCTTATCTACCTTTTTTATTATAATAAAAGTAGAGATATAAACTTACTGACAAATGAATGGGGGAGACGGAATGGATATTAAAAAAGATGTTCAAAAGCAATTTGGGCGTAGTGCTGATGAGTATGTAAAAAGTAGTGGTCATCGCAAGGGAGCAGATTTACAAAAATTAGTGGAAATAGCTCGTGTGACAGGGGTTGAACATGTCCTTGATGTCGCAACTGGAGGAGGACATACAGCAAACGCTTTTGCGCCTCTTGTCCACAAAGTAACAGCTGTGGATTTAACACCTGAAATGCTAACGGCTGCTGAAACGTTTATCAAGGGAAATGGTTATTCAAATGTTGTCTTTGTTGAAGGTGATGCAGAAAAGCTTCCTTTTCAAGATCATTCATTCGATCTGGTTACTTGCCGTATTGCTCCACACCACTTCCCAAACGTCCAACAGTTTGTTAGTGAAGTTCACCGGGTTTTAAAAGCTAACGGTAAGTTCCTTCTTGATGACAATGTTGCACCTGAAGGGAATGAATTTGATCACTTTTATAATAAGATTGAAAAAATAAGAGATTATAGTCATTTTCGCGCGTGGAAGAAAACAGAGTGGATAAACATGTTAGAACAAGAAGGTTTTGAAATACAAGAATTATACCGATTTGAGAAAAAATTTGAATTTGACAGTTGGTGTGATCGAATGAAAATGTCACAGGACGATAAAGAAGCACTAAATGAATATATTGTTAATTGTAAACAAGAGGTGAAAAATAAATTTCGTATAACCATTCAACATAATAAAGTTGAATCATTTCTCGGAGAAGCCCTATTGTTAAAAGCAACAAAAAATTCATAGAATCAAAGGGAGAATCGTTGTGAAAAAAATTGGCTGTATACACGCGCATTATTCAAATATAAATTATCTTGAAAAAGTATTTTCACCTTCTGATCTAGAGTTTCTTCATTTTGTTGACCCCGGATTAATGCACTGTATACAAGCTGGTCATTCCTTATCAAGAGCAGATGCTCAAGCTAAGGTGAGGGAGCAAATTGAATGGGTTGCGAACTGTCAGGTTGATGCGATTTTAATAACATGTACAAACTACATAGCTCTTCTTGAGGAAGCGGTATTAACAACAGCTGTTCCAGTTATTAAGATTGATGAACCATTTTTTGAATCTCTTTGTCAGATGAAAGAACCACAAACGATTGTTTTCTCAAATCCAGCAACTGTTGAAGGAACAATGTCAAGACTTTATCAATATGCTACAGCTCATCAAAAATCAATTGATATAGAAGTTGCAGTGATTGAAAACTCATTTAACTTGATTATGAATGGTTTAAAAGAAGAATATCATCAAAAAATAGTTGAGGGTTTAGAGCAACTAAGTGAAAACAATAGAGTACTATCTGTTGCTCAATTATCCATGGTTGAGGCCGCAGAGCAGGTTGAGAATAAGACCTCGACAAAGATTATGAATCCTTTGGAGACATTAAAAACATCGATTCACAATCTAAATCTATAAAAGTAAAAGGTAGGCACAAACTACTTTTACTAGTTTGTGCCTACCTTTTTTATACAATTCAATTAAATTCTGATTCTAAACGTTTCATAAATTCTTCAGCTGCACTGTACCCTTGTTGCTTTAAGAGCCAATTGTTTGCAGCAGCCTCAATTAATCCTGCTACATCCCGACCTGGCTGAAGCTGGATTTCAACGTGTGGAACTTTAACACCCATATAATCAGTAAAAGTCTGTTCATGCTCTAATTCATTATTAAGTGAATTTTTTTCCCATTTTTTCAATTCAATATCAAGTGCGATTCGAGTTTCATCTTGAAATGCCTTTCTACCGTATAAGCGAACAACATTTAAGAGCCCGATGCTACGTAATGAGAGAAATTCCTTTGTCTTTTCATCATGAGTTCCTAGAATGGTTCGGGGACTAAGCTTTTTTAAGACAACAATATCATCAGCTACAAGTCGATGACCTTTACCGATCAACGTGTGTGCTGTTTCACTTTTCCCAACACCTGATTTACCACGGATTAAAATGCCCATTCCATATACATTCACGCATACGCCGTGTACGGCAATTTCCTCGGCAAGTGCTTTTACCATGTATGAATCAAGCTTCATCATAAATTCTGAAGTCGTTTCTGGCTCGTTTGTGCATAACAAGGGGATGTTTTCTTCAATGCAATATTGAGTCAAATATGTTAAGCCTTCTGGTCGAGCTGTTACAATAAAACAGGGTGGATGGTATTTAACAATATTACCAATTCGCATTTGACGTTCCTCTATGCTTAGCTTATGCAAATAGTTAATCTCTTTTCTTCCAAGAATTTGAACACGTTCAGTTGGAAAAAAGTCAAAATGACCAACAAACTCCAAGCCTGGGCGGTGTGATCTTGGTTGGGAAATAGGTTGCTGTAAGTTGTGAACTCCAGTTAAGACTTTTAATGAAAATTGTTTGACTAAATTTTCAACTGTTAATGTTTTCAATTCTATTTCACTCTCCGTAACCTTATCTGTACTAATTCTCGTAACGTTTGATATGTTTATCCTACTTTATATTTCTTGAATTTTCTAGTGAATTTCATGTTAAATAAAATAAATGCCAAAAATATCAAATTTATCTTTATACCTGATAGAATTAAGAAAGAAAATCTAGAGGTGTAAACAATGAATAGAAAAAGACCATGTGCAGCTATTATAAAGGATGATCACATTTTAATGGTTAAAGAGGTTTATCCGGATAAAACGTTTTGGACATTACCTCGAGGTGGAGTAGAAGAAGGGGAAACGTTTGAGGAAGCGGCCATTCGTGAGGTAAAAGAAGAAGTGAATTTGGATGTAGAAATAGAGAGATGTTTATTTGTCGGCACCTATAGTCACGGAGAGGAAAGATGTTACTTAGTTCGTACAGTAAATGATCGTATACCTTCTCTTGGTTTTGATCCCGAAGCTGGTAAGAAACAAACACTCTCAGAGGTTAAATGGCACTCACTAGAGGATATGAAGGATGACTTACAAGTTTCCAAAGTTATAAAGACATTAAATGTGACATTCGAAATAAAATAGGAGGGTTAACTATGAAGGTTTCTTTAATCGTCGCGATGGATCAGAATAGAGTGATCGGCTATAAAAATGACATTCCTTGGAGAATTCCACGAGACTGGGAATATGTGAAAAATGTAACAAAAGGGCATTCGATTATATTAGGCAGAAAAAACTTTGAGTCAATCGGTAGAGCTTTACCTCATAGAAGAAATATTATTTTAACTAGAGACAAAGACTTTTCTTTTGAAGGCTGTGAGATTGTTCATTCCAAAGAAGAAGTTTTTGAATTATGTAAACAAGAAAAGGAACTATTTATTTTTGGGGGAGAACAGATTTATAAACTGTTTTTACCTTATGTGGAGAAAATGTATATCACTAAAATCCATCATTCCTTTGAAGGTGATACATTTTTTCCGGAAGTAAATGAAAAGGAATGGAAGGAAGTATCTGTTGAAAAAGGGATAAAGGATGACCAAAACCCGTATACTTATTATTATCATGTGTATGAGAGAATATAGAAAATGCCCATCCAAAAGGAAGGGCATTTTTTATAACAGAGATATAAAATCTCGAAAGGTAACACTAATGTCTTAACCTTATTATAGTCTAAAACATTTTGTCGAACAATGTCGAAAATATGGTAATTGTTTAGCTGGTTGTCTTATAGTTTTGATTATTTCGCCTATTGATCCCTTGATTTAATATAAAAATAAGCAGTAATCCATGATGTGATTGGAATAATCAAGGCAATTCCAATTCCTGCACAAAAAATGGTAATCATCTCTGCGCTAAATACTTTTGAATTAACAATTTCCCCGAAAGAATAATTTAAATCTTTAAACCATATAAGTAACCCTAAATATCCTCCAAAAAAAGCAAAAAATAATGTGTTTGTGTTTGTTCCTAGAATGTCTCTCCCGATGCTAAGTCCAAATTTATACAATGAGCTTCTACTTATGTTTGGATTATGAAGTAAAATTTCACGCATAGGAGACGAAATCGAAATCGCAACATCAGTTATAGCACCAATAGTACTCATGATGATCATGGATGCACCGATTTTCACAAAGTCTACTCCAATATACATAGAAAAGATACTAAGCTCCTCGATTTCTTCTTCACCAAAGCCTTGTGTCATAGTATGTTCTGTCACGATGATAATAAAAAACAGAAGAATAGCTAAAGTAATGATTGTTGAAAGAAAAGCTGTTTTCGTTTTCTTGTTAACTTCATTGATAAAAAAGAGGGTAATGCAACTAATGATTGTACTAGCGATTAATGTTAATAATATAGGATCTGCATTTGGATCTGTCATAAAAAGAGTAGCTAAAAAGAGCACACTAAAATTTAAAAATAAAGCTATAAAAGAACGGGCCCCTTTCTTTCCACCTATAAGAATCATTAATAAAAATAATATAGCGGCTAAACAAACTAATACATTCATGATCTTATCCTCTTCTTTCGGTTAATGAACAATATAGAAGTATAGAGACCGATCGGAATCGTTAAAACAATACCAATTCCACCAGCTAGAGCTCGAGCTAATTCCAAAGAAAGATTAATAGATAAGGTATACGACAATGGTGATGAGTTTTTAAAAAATAAAATTAACATAGGAATCGCACCGCTGACATAGGCGAAAAACAAAATATTTGTCATTGTCCCCATAATATCTTTTCCGATATCCATTCCTGACTTTTTTAATGCTTTTATCGAGATATGATTATTTTCTTCATACAAGCCATATACAGAAGAAGACATGGTAATGGCAACATCCATAACCGCTCCTAATGATCCAATTAATACTCCTGCTATAAAAACGGTTTGAGGAGGTCGAGTTAAAAATTGCATTTCTTCATAACGAAGACCTTCTTCAGCTGTTAGCCACATGACAATAATCGCAATCAAAAGAGAAATAAACGTTCCAAGTATGGTTGAAATAATAGCTGCATATGTTTTACCGTTAAAGCCATTCACGAGTAGTAAAGAAATGATTGTAAACAGAATCGCACTTATGCCGCAAACTACTAGCAAACTAATTCCTGATGTATGCATATACACATCCAATGCATACGATAACAAAACGGCGTTGACCGCCAAACTAATGATCGAAAAAAGCCCTTGTTTTTTCCCGACAATAAGCAGAGTAAAGATGAAAACCCAGGCTATGATCACAACATATTTATCACGCTTTACATCTTTTATCGTTCCGGTTAAAGTTGCGCTTTCCTCTGTATCAATCGAAACAAACAATTCATCCCCAGCTTCGTATTGTGAATCAAACGCTCCTGATAATGAATACTCATTTGTTAAGGAAATTCCTTCTCCTTTATGTTCTCCGTTTTTAATCACTGCTTCTATATCCTGAGTAAAAAGCTTATCCACATTTTCGTGAAGATCGACTGTCTCTGTTGCTTCGACTAAACGGGTTTCCGTAATTTTAGCAATAGGTCGATCATAAAAAGAGTAGTTATTGTGGACAAAAAATACTGACACAATAAAGAAAAATAGTAAAAGAGTATAAAAGCTGATTTGTCTAGAAGACAAGCTATTAAATAGATCTTTCAAAAGAAAACCTCCGCTATAAACTTGTAATATGTAGTTGTCAAGCAATGGACCTAGAATAACAGGATTGTTTTTTGACCGTCAAGATCTATTCTAGACCTAATTTTAACTAGCAAAAAATTAAAAATAAGTTATTGCATTTCTTTCCATTTTATTGTAGTATCATAATCAATCTAATACGAATTTTACTTTTGAACGCAATGATAAGGACATGAGTTACTTTAAACGGTTTCCAGAGAGGGAAGATATGCTGAGAGCTTCCTAACGCAGTAAAGTAGTTTACCACCTTTGAGCTGTATTGGGGAAAATAGTATCCAATGCCGTATATGCTACGTTACAGCACCAAAGCCATAAGTTTATTGCTTGTGGGAAATTGGGTGGAACCACGGGTTATAACACACTCGTCCCTTATCTAGGGATGGGTGTGTTTTTTATTTTTCACAAATATACAATGCTATGAAAAGGACATGAATGATATTTACAGTTTTCAGAGAGGGGAGATATGCTGCGACTCCCTAACTTAGGAAGATCATTTACCACCTTTGAGCTATATCAGGGAACATAAGTATCTGATATCGTCTAGGCTACGTTACAGCTCCAAAGCCATAAGTGTTTTTTGCTTATGGGAAATTGGGTGGAACCACGAGCTAAACGCACTCGTCCCTTATTAGTAGGGATGAGTGCGTTTTTTTATTTTTTAAGAATTAGAAAAAAGCAGTGACGAGGACATGAATGATTTTTACGGTTTCCAGAGAGGGAAGGAAATGCTGTGACCTTCCTAACTTAGGAAAATCATTTACCACCTCTGAGCTATATCAGGGAAAAGTAGTATCTGATATCGTCTAGGCTACGTTACAGCTCCAAAGCCATAAGTTTAACTGCTTATGGGAAATTGGGTGGAACCACGGGTTATTAAGCACACTCGTCCCTTATCTAGGGATGAGTGTGCTTTTTATTATAGTAAAGGAGTGTTTTGTCAAATGAAAGTAGTAAAAATTGAATTACCAGATGGGAACATAAAAGAATATCAAAAAGGGATCTCAGTTAGTATGCTGGCTGAATCAATTAGCCCTAGTTTGAAAAAGAATTCGGTAGCAGGGAAAGTGAATGGTCATTTGGTTGATCTCAGCTACAAGCTTGAACAAGATGCAAAGGTTTCTATTGTAACTCTTGATTCTGAAGAAGGTTTGCAAATTCTAAGGCACTCAACAGCCCATGTATTAGCTCAAGCGGTGAAAAGAATATATGGAGCTGTGAAATTAGGGATTGGTCCAGTGATTGAAGATGGTTTTTATTATGATATGAATCTGGAGGAGCTTAGCTTAACATCAAATGATTTAGAAAAGATTGAAAAAGAGATGGAAAACATCATCAAAGAAAACCTAGAGATTAAACGAATCGAAGTTTCTTATGATGAAGCGGAAAAGCTTTTTTCAGAAAAAGGTGAGAGCTACAAATTAGAGATTTTAAAAGATATTCCGAAAAATGAAAAGCTGTCACTGTATCAACAAGGTGAATTCATTGATCTTTGTCGAGGCCCACATCTTCCATCAACTGGTTTTATAAAAGCATTTCATTTAACTCGTGTATCCGGTGCTTACTGGAGAGGAGATTGCGAAAATGATGTGCTTCAGCGAGTTTATGGTGTGGCATTTAAAAAGAAAAATGACTTAAAAGATTATCTCTATTACTTAGAAGAAGCAGCAAAACGAGATCATCGAAAGCTAGGAAAACAACTAGAGCTGTTTATGTTCTCAGAGGAAGCTCCTGGAATGCCGTTTTATTTACGAAATGGCCAGATCATTCGAAATGAACTAGAAAGGTTTTCGCGAGAACTTCAGAATGAAGCCTACTATGACGAGGTTCGTACTCCTTTTATGATGAATCAACAACTATGGGAAAAATCAGGTCACTGGGATCATTATCATGAAAATATGTATTTTTCGGAGGTTGATTCAACTAAATTTGCCTTAAAACCAATGAATTGCCCTGGTCATATGCTTATTTTCAAAAATAATCTTTACTCATATCGAGATTTACCGATTCGAATGGCTGAATTCGGTCAAGTTCATCGCCATGAGTTCAGCGGTGCATTAAATGGACTTCTTCGGGTTCGTACATTTTGTCAAGATGATGCTCATCTTTTTGTTCGTGATGATCAGATTCAGGATGAGATAAAGCAGGTGTTTCAATTAATTGATAGGGTTTATCGTACTTTTGGATTTGAGTATTCTGTTGAGCTCTCCACTAGACCAGAAGATTCTTTAGGAGATGATAAGCTATGGGAGGTTTCCGAGGCAGCTTTAAAAAATGTTCTTCAAGATTTGGAGGTCGATTATCATCTTAACGAGGGTGATGGCGCATTTTACGGACCTAAAATTGATTTTCATATTAAGGATGCTTTAAAAAGAAGTCATCAATGTGCAACAATTCAACTAGATTTTCAAATGCCGGAAAAGTTTGATCTTTCTTATATTAATCAAAACAACGAAAAAGTGCGTCCTGTTGTGATTCATCGCGCTATATTCGGATCAATCGATCGCTTCTTAGGGATATTAATTGAGCATTTTGCAGGTGCATTCCCTGTATGGCTCTCACCAATACAAGTAGAAATCATTCCTGTCTCACATGTACACATGGAATATTGCTTACAAATTCAATCGGAGCTGAAGAAAGCGGGGGTCCGAGTAAAAATTGATTCTAGCAATGAAAAACTTGGGTACAAAATCAGGGAAGCTCAGATGAAGAAAACTCCATATATGCTTGTCTTAGGAGATCAAGAAATGGCAAATGGAACAGTGAATGTCCGAAAATATGGAGATCATCAGTCGGAAGGTATATCTATTAACGATTTTAAAGAGGAAATTGTAAGGAAAATTAGTGGGCGTTGCTTATAAGGTGCACAGGCACAACATTTCGTTGTGCCTTGTCATATATATTGGGAGTTATTACATATATATTCGCCAATTTTGTGATTTTATTTGAAGATTTGATAAATATATTTGCTAGTTTTGTCCTTTTATTTGATGTTTTCAACAATATATTAGTTTTTCGACAAAACTTCCAAAAGAAGGAATCCGCTATTTTTCATCGAATATGAACTAAATACAGATGAAAGGATGAAAGGATGAGTTGATATGATCAAAAAACCAACTGTAGATGAATATAACACGTACTTTGCAAAATACGTTGACTTAGTGCCTGAAGATGACATTTTCGCAACAATACAACAGCAAAATAACGAAACAATCAACTTACTTAAGAACCTTTCCGAAGCACAAGGGATCTATAAATACGCGCCTAACAAATGGAGTATAAAGGAAGTGATTGGACATCTCTCAGATACTGAACGTATTTTAAGTTTTGCTCTTCTTTGTATCGCGAGAGGGGAAGCTATGTCTCTTCATATCTATGATAAAGATGCCTACATTAAAAACGCTGACTTTAATAGACAATCTGTAAAAGAGTTACTAGAGGATTTTGCTGCTGTTCGTCAAAGCACTTTACAATTTATCAAAACACTAACCTTAGAGGATTTAGAAAGAAAAGGTACCGCACTAGGTTCTGAGGTAACAGCACGAGCACTTGTTTTTATTTTAGCAGGACATGAGCTACATCATTTTAAGATTATAAAAGAAGCTTATATTGCAGCGGAAGATTTTCCATCATAATAGATACAGGATAATTTTTTAAGAAAACACATTTTTCAAAAAGAATGTGTCTTTTTTTACTTTCTTTAAAATAGGAATATCTCATGCATTGTTACAAATACCAAGCTAAGGTAAAGTGGGGTATTATTAGTCCAGATGTCTATAGGAACACCTGATTCAATTACAGGAGAAGAGTGGTTGTATAAATACTCAACGATCAAGTTTAATGGGGGTAAAGTAGCGGAATGGAATGAAGTTAGCCACGTTCTAAAAATAGAGTAATTGGCTCACTTCAATAGGACATGATGAAAAGCAAAGATTTTCTAATTAAATTCTCTGCTTTTTTTAATAAATAATTATTAATGTTAGGTAAATTTAGTGTAAAATAGTAAATTGGAAACTAACTTAAAATTAAGAATGGCTATTGGAGGTTTACTCATTAACATGTCTAATCACTATGAAGATCCTAATTTGAAAATCTTTTCACTAAACTCTGATCCTTCTCTATCAAAAAGAATTAGTGATATCCTTGGAGTCGAATTAGGAAAGTGTTCTGTTACTCGCTTTAGTGACGGAGAAATCCAGATAAATATTGAAGAAAGTATCCGTGGTTGTGATGTTTATATCATTCAATCAATCAGTGATCCAGTTAACGAACATTTAATGGAGCTGCTTATTATGGTAGATGCCCTTAAGCGTGCTTCAGCAAATACAATCAACTTAGTTATTCCATACTATGGATATGCAAGACAAGATCGTAAAGCAAGAGCAAGGGAACCAATTACAGCTAAGCTTGTTGCAAACCTACTTCAAACAGCAGGTTCAACACGTGTGATTGCTCTAGACTTACATGCACCACAAATTCAAGGGTTCTTTGACATTCCGATTGACCACCTTTTAGGAGTTCCAATTCTTTCTCAGTATTTCCAAGATAAGAATTTAGAGGATCTTGTGATCGTTTCACCAGATCATGGTGGTGTAACACGTGCTCGTAAATTGGCCGATCGTCTAAAAGCTCCTATTGCCATTATTGATAAAAGACGTCCAAGACCTAATGTTGTAGAAGTGATGAATATTGTTGGAAACATCGAAGGAAAAACTGCGATTCTTATCGACGATATTATTGACACAGCTGGGACCATTACGTTAGCTGCAAACGCCCTAACAGAAAATGGCGCAAAAGAAGTGTATGCATGTTGTACACATCCAGTTTTATCAGGACCGGCAATTGAACGTATTCAAAATTCAAACATCAAAGAACTCATTATAACAGATTCAATCACACTTCCTGAATCCAAAAGAATAGACAAAATCGTTGAACTCTCTGTTGCTCCACTAATCGGTGAAGCGATTAAACGAATTCACGAGAAACAATCAGTAGACGAGTTAGTGCAGTAGACTTTGTTGGGGGGTGCCTGTCACTCCCCGAATTTTCTTGTTTCACAAAAAAGTTACACAATAAAAAAACGATGCAGAATTTGTACATCGCGTTAGTTACAATAGGTATGGTAATTTAAAGATAAGTTACATATGCTAGCTTATTACTGCTTTGAAATTAAAAACTCACGAATCTCTTCTGTACTAAGGCCCATTTCTCTAGCTTTGGAAATGAGTTCAACCCACTCTTGATCTAACTCTTCCATTTTCGTTTCTTCATAAACCTTCATTATGATCAACTCCAATTAATTATGATCAGAAAGGTAAGTACAGAACCTTTCAAATAGCAATGAATTTTACACCTTAAGTCCATTTAAATATAGATGAACAATTTCTTTAGCAAGCTGAACAGGTTCTTTCTGATCAGTAAATAAATAGGTAAGAGTAAGACGTTCAATAGATCCTACCAAACTTTCACTTACTGTTTTCATATCAATATCCTCTCGAAAATAACCATCTCTTTGTTCGGATAATAGATTTTCTGTTATTTGTTCAACGAGTTGCTTTTTTATTCGTTCTGCCTCTGATGAATAATAAAACCCAATTTTTGTTAAGTGTGGATTATCATAAAAAAATTGCAAGATAGCAGACAAACCGATTGCAATTCTATCAGGCAATAAAGCGGGGTCTAAACCTGTTTCAAGCCTGCTTTCCTTTGTTAGTTCTGAAAGCTTATGACGAAAAGTTTGAATTAACTCTGAAAAAATAGCCTCCTTACTATCAAAATATAAATAAAAGGTAGGTTGAGTGACTCCTGCTTTTTTCACAATCGTACTCACTTTTGTATCATAGTAGCCATATGTAGCAAATTCCTCTGCAGCTATTAAAACCAAGTTTGCTCTGCTTTCCGCACCATTTGATCCTTCCTTACGACCTTTTTTACCCATGATGTAAAAGACCTCTAATTCTATTTAAAATTATATTACTCATTAGTATTATCCAATGGAACGATTTACCTAGTCAAGAAATTTTTGGAGATTAAGTTATTTTATATTGTAATAAAAAGGAAAAAAAGAAAATAAAGAGAATATAATACAGGAACTTGGTGAGATGCATGTAATTATGATAGGAGGGGGTGCTCAGAACTTTTCAAGCAAGCACTGAAGTACTCTTTTCAACTATATAGGGGAGTGATTTTTTTGAGTATTATCTTAAATAAAGTTGGGGCCATTTTCATACCAGTAAGTGATATAAAAAAAGCTCGAGAGTGGTATTGCTCACTATTAAACTTAGAGCCTACATATGAGATTTTATTAGATCACCTTTGCTGCATACCAATGGACAATAATGGATTAAACATTGTCCTAGATAGTAAGATTTATACGAAGGATTCTTATGCAAGAACACCTATGTTTCATTTTAATACAGATGATATTCATCAAGCCTATCAGTTTATGCAAGAAAAGGGAGTGGAAATTGTGACAAACATTGAGCATGGACATTCTTTTAATATTAAAGATCCTGATGGGAATATGCTGATGATTTGTAAAATTTCATAAAAGTGGCTGAGAGGAATGAGGGGAAATGGTTGTTAACTATTTAGGAGCCGTATTTATAAGAGTAAGTAATTTAGATCAATCAATTACATTCTATTCAGATGTATTAGGCTTAAAACTGCGAGATGTTGAACAGTGGGAGAATGGAAGGGGAGCAAATTACCTGATCAGTGAACATTCTCCCTTGTTAACGTTAATTGAAACGACTGAGACGATTACTCCTCATAAGCATCCAACCTTTAATTTGAACTGTGATCATATTGAAGATCTCTATTCAAAATTAAAAGAAAAAGAAATCAAGGTAGGGGAATTGAATCATTGGTCCTCTGGTACAAATGTACATATCGATTTCGATGTTTATGATCCAGATGGTCATGCCATCAATCTTATAGAATGGCATGTCATTGAAAATGAATAGTTCTCAAGACTTGTAAAAGGGAGGGGAGATGTAGTGAAGATCGGTATGATTCGTCATGGCACAATAGATTGGAATAAAGAAGTGGAAATAAGGCTGGAGGTACTTTAATTTAGACATTGAAGAGCATAATAGTGTAATCCTTAGGGGCAATGCATTTTTGATGAAATAGTAAAAAAAACACCGAAATGTGCTTTTATTAAAAAGATGTTGAAGGAACTTGTACCAGATCTAAATACGAAACAATCCGTACAAAATACATCATTAACTTCTCTAAAAATGTTAGAAAATACGTGGAAATGTGATTTGTATCATTGTATAGAACACTTAAAACTAACTGATGCTTACTCAAATTAATTAGTTAATCAATTTTTTCTGTCTCACTTACTTAAGTAATCTTAGGTTTTGAGACAAAATTTTTCATTTTATTTAACTTCTCATAATACATATTATGTAAACTAGAATAAAAACAGATAATTAATTTTAACGGCTAGCACCTTCTTTTATCATATAGTCTTTTCTTGTCATCCTTTTTGATTTAACCAAAACCTTATGCTACCATTATCACTTATCAGATTATCTTCACTCAACTAGATATTTTTGTATATAAATTCATACATTTCGACCTATTTTCAAGAAAAAATGATGAAATCTTTACTTCTACGTTGAAAAATTGAAATATCCTTTCCTTTTTATGAGATAATACTAATAGCATCCAAAGAAAGTTGGGAAACAATGAAAAATAATAACAAATTTAAGATCGACGAAAAAGTATTTCTTAAAGCTAAAAAGGAAGTTGTTACAATCACTAACTGTAGTTATGTTGCTAACATGAAAAGATACTCTTATACATTAAAAGAGTATCCGAATACGTTTTATTTTGAAGAAGAAATGGAATCTCTATAAAGCTTACTGTTCTTTCGGCATATCCATACGATCTACAGCACTTTTTAAATCATCATTTCTTATATGTGTGTAGATCATTGTTGTTTGAATAGAGGAATGGCCTAATTGTCTTCTAAGTTTAGGTACATCATTAATCTCAGAATGATACCTCGTAGCAAATGAATGTCTTAACTTATGAACCGATAGGGACGGCTTTCCAAACGCTGCAGCATATTTTTCAATAAGCTTTTCTATTGAACGTGCTGTCAGGCGTCTGGATTTGCCTTTTGGTCCCATTGCTGCTGCTACAAATAAAGCCTTATTGCTTTTTTCCACAAGATATCGAGCTTCTCTTATTTTTAGATACTCCTGAAGATCATCCATCGCAATTTTACTGAAGTAGACATATTGTTCTTTATTTCCTTTACGAATAACACGTGCGGAAAACTTAGTAAAATCAATGTCTTCTAAATCAAGATTTACGACCTCTGAAAGACGTAAGCCTGAACCTAATATAAGTGATACAATCGCAGTATCACGCTCTTGGTTTAATCGATAAAAGTTAAAAAGCTTCTTGTTTTCTTTACAAACCTCACCATAGTCATGAGCAATAAAACGACGAAACTTTTCATACTCATCACCAATGAGGATTTTGCCCTCCATTTTGTTTGCAATCGTTTCCATACTATCCTTAAGCTCATTAAATTCAATTTTTGCCATCACATTACGCTGGATATAAGGTTTTAAGTCACGCGTTTCAGCAATGTTTTGTAAATAATTAAAAAGGGACTTTAATGCTGATAATTTTCGGTTTACCGTAATTTCTTTGTTATGTAGTTCGTATTGCAAAGCATATAAAAAGCCTTCAACTTGTTGTACTGTTAATGTTTCCAGTAAATCCAAAGGAATTTCCTTAAGATTACCGTTATAAAGTTGCTCTGAGATGATCCAATTGAAGAAAATTTTATAATCATGACAGTAATTCAGTAATGATGCTGCTGAAAGCTTTCTCCGTTTATGATCAATATATTCTTCAACATACCACGGTAATTCTTTTAGCAATAGTTGAAGCTTACGATAATGTTGTTGCTGTGATTCTGTAGCCATAAAATTCACCTCAAGACCCAAAGTTCTATAATAGTAGTTTAAATTATATCCATTATTACGTCAAATTTATATTTTACGTAATAATGTAATTTGTATAAATATGGTCTAATTAAAAGTTTTTTTAAATATGTATCTATACTACACACATTAGTTCCTTCCTTCTTCTATTTTATTTCGAAATTCGAAAGGAGAAATTATTTATGCCAGTTGTACAGTTTGTAGAAAATAATACCGTTGTGTTAACTCAGCTCTTAGAAAAACCTCCATCTGAAAACGAAAATATAAAAATTAAAGGCCGTAAAGGTAAAGTTTCTACTATTAAAATTACTGACGATAACGTTGTGTATGTTTATGTCATTTTTGATAAAGTAGTCAAAAATAACCCAGCAAATGATCCTAAGAAGAAAAAACGATAAAACACGGTAAATACTCTTACATGATTCATTAAAAAAGGCGGAAACAACCTTTGTTGTTCTCCGCCTTTTTCATAAAGGTTTCTATCCCCTTATCATTAAGTATTAATTAGTTTTTCACAAGTCCGTGTGGATCAATGACATATTTTCTTGCAGCACCTTTGTCAAATTCCTGATAACCTCTTGGAGCTTCATCAAGTGAAATAACAGTGGCATTAACGGCTTTTGCAATTTGTGCTCTACCACTTAATATTGCTGTCATTAATTCCCTATGATATTGCATGACTGGTGTTTGACCTGTAACAAACGTGTGTGCTTTCGCCCATCCTAATCCAAGTCGTACCTTTAATGTTCCAATTTTTGCATCCTCATCAATTCCGCCTGGGTCACCTGTTACATATAATCCCGGAATACCAAGTCTCCCTCCTGCACGTGTAACTGTCATAATTGAGTTTAATACAGTTGCAGGTGCTTCACCAGCATTTGCTCCATGAGCTGATGCTTCAAAGCCAACACAATCCACCGCACAATCTACTTCTGGTGTACCTAAGATTTGCTCGATTTGTTCTCCTAAGTCTGGATGTTCACGTAGGTTTACTGTTTCACATCCGAAGCTTCTTGCTTGAGCAAGTCTCTCACCATTTAAATCTCCAACAATAACAACTGCTGCACCTAGTAATTGTGCAGAATGTGCTGCTGCAAGACCAACTGGACCAGCACCAGCGATATAAACAGTTGAGCCAGGTTTAACGCCTGCACTTACTGCCCCGTGATAGCCTGTTGGAAAGATATCTGATAGCATGGTTAAATCTTTAATTTTTTCCATAGCTTGGTCTTTATCTGGGAACTTTAAAAGTTGGAAATCAGCGTATGGTACCATTACATATTCGGATTGACCTCCGACCCATCCCCCCATATCAACATATCCATATGCTGAGCCTGGACGATCAGGGTTTACATTTTCACATATATGAGTGTCGCGTTCCTTACAGCTACGACAACGACCACAAGCGATGTTAAATGGAACGGATACAAGGTCTCCTTTTTTAATAAATTCAACATCGCTTCCTACTTCAATGACTTCCCCAGTGATTTCATGTCCAAGAATTAACCCCGAAGGTGCAGTTGTTCTTCCCCTCACCATATGCTGATCACTACCACAAATGTTTGTTGTAACAACCTTTAAAATAACGCCATGGTTACACTTTCGACCAACATTCAATGGATTTACACCAGGGCCATCTCTTAATACTAAGTCAGGATATCCTATGTCCTGGACCTCTACTTTTCCAGGTCCCATATATGCTACCGCTCTGTTTTTCATCTTTCACTCATCCCCTTTTTTCTTTCATTTCTTACAATTATCTATAAGCAATTTCTGTGCCAACCCGAAAGGCTAGTATTTATTTCTTTAAAAATGACATGTTTGAAAGCGTGTTCAAAAAGTGCACAAATTGTGTCCTAATTTAAGACAATCTAAAACTAAGATTTTCCTGATTATTGAAAAAATAGTATAATAGAATCAAAGAATAAATTGCCTTAACGTGTAGAGGAGGTAATAATCATAAAATGTTTACAGAGATTTTTTATGAACAGAATGATGTGATTAATCAATCTTGGAAACGTTGTCAAGAGATTGGTCTTTCTCAAACAGATCCTATTGAAAACTCAATTTTAACCGGTAAGGCCCTGCGTCAACTTATAAAAGAAAATGAGTTATTGATTAAACATGCAACTACTGTTATTAACTCACTTCCCTCTAGCTATTGTTCAAAATTAGTTGTGGTCATTGTTGACCGAAACGGGACCATCATTCATAAAGTGGGACAGCTGGATGCTTCAGGATCCACAGACTATTTATCAATAGGATCAAATTGGTCCGAAGAAAACAAAGGAACAAATGCTATGGGGCTCGCTATCTCTGCAAAAGTACCCATTATTACCCATGCTGATCATCACTTCTATGTAAAAAATCAATTTCTCACATGTGCAGCAAGCCCTATTTACTCACCAGACGGAGAACTAATTGGAGCCGTTAATATTAGTGCTAGAAAGGAATTATTCCACCCGTTTATCATATCCTTAACAAATATCATGGCAACTTCCATTCAGAATGGGTTACTTTTTGATCAAGCTTCACATGAAAAAGTGATAACAATAAAAGAGCTTGAAGCGATCACTAGCTTTTCAACAGTCCCTCTTCTCTCTCTTGATGATGATAAAAGAATTATCCGAGCAAATCAGTCAGCACGACAGCTTCTAGGCGAAGATTGTATTGGTAAGGAGTTTCACCATACATCAGGGTATAAGACAAAAGTAATCTCAGATTCATTCCAAAAGCAATCAAGACTTGTTATGGCTTTTCATAAAGCCCCTAAGCAAACAACTAAGGATAAAAAATTATACACAATAACAGATATTATAGGGTCATGCCCTAAAATGAATGAAGTGAGAAAAAAGGTAAAAAAAGCGGCGTTAACAGATTTTCCTATTATCATTTATGGTGAAAGCGGGACAGGAAAAGAACTTATTGCACAATCCTTACATACCTCAGGGCTTCGAGAGGATCAGCCATTTATTGCTGTTAATTGCAGCGCAATCCCCGAAACTCTAATCGAGAGTGAATTATTTGGATATGAAAAAGGAGCCTTTACTGGAGCAAATCGTGAAGGTGTTGTTGGTAAATTTGAGGCGGCAAATGATGGGACAATTTTTCTAGATGAAATTGGTGATATGCCACTAAAGGCACAAGCAGTTTTGTTAAGAGTTCTTCAAGAAAAGGCGGTAACACGTGTAGGCGGTGTAAAACCAATCCCGATTAATACGAGAGTTATCGCTGCCACACATAAAAATCTTCGGAAAGAAATTGAAGCTGGTCGGTTTAGAGAAGACTTATATTATAGGCTTAAAGGAATCGTTATGACAATCCCTCCTTTAAGGGAACGTTCAGACCTTATTGAGCTTTCAAATTACTTAATAAAAAAGTTAGATTCTCCTTCTCTTCATCTTTCAAGTGAAGCAAAAGAAAAGCTGCTTTCTTATCATTGGCCGGGGAATGTTAGAGAGCTTAATAGTATTCTTATGCAAGCTTCCTTTTTAGTTGAGGGGAATGAAATCCTTGCAAAGGACCTGGATTTTGAAACGGAGTATGAACGAACTGAATCGTATTCTGAAGATGAAGCAACCCTGACCTCTTTAGTTCATTCAGAAAAAGAAGTCATCAAAAGAACGTTAGATTATGTGAGCTGGAACATTAGTCGTGCTGCTTCTATTTTAAAAATAAGTCGAAATACACTTTATCTTAAAATTAAAAAATATCATTTACAGCAATAAAAAGACTAAAACATCACTATCTTAAAAGGTAGTGATGTTTTACTTTCCAAAAAAGAAAAACCATACTAACGTCACAAAGTTTCTGACGTAGTATGGTTTTCTTTTTATCCTTATTATTTATATGCCATTGTTGCATTCACAGCTTTTTTCCAGCCGTTGTATAAGCTATCTCTTTCTTCATTTATCATATTAGCTTCATAGGTACGGTTGATGTTCCATTGCTTTGAAATTTCTTCGCGGTCTTTCCAATAACCTACAGCAAGCCCAGCTAAATAGGCAGCACCTAATGCAGTGGTTTCCTCAATAACAGGTCTCTCCACTGAAACACCAAGAATATCACTTTGAAATTGCATTAAGAAATTATTTTTAACAGCACCACCATCAACTCGAAGTCCTTTTAAAGAGATTCCCGAATCTGCTTCCATCGCAGTAAGAACATCCTTTGTTTGATACGCTAACGATTCTAATGTTGCCCGAACAAAATGCTCCTTTTGTGTTCCACGTGTTAACCCAAACACCGCTCCTCTGACGTCACTATCCCAATAAGGCGTTCCTAGACCTACGAATGCAGGAACAACATACACACCGTCTGTTGAGTCTACCTTTTCAGCATATCCTTCACTATCGGATGCATCCTTGAACATTCTAAGACCATCCCGTAACCATTGAATCGCTGAGCCTGCAACGAATATACTTCCTTCTAAAGCGTATTCGACCTTTCCATCCAATCCCCATGCAATGGTCGTTAAAAGACCATGTTCAGATTTGACAGCAGTTTCTCCAGTATTCATAAGCATAAAGCAACCTGTGCCATATGTGTTTTTAGCCATGCCCTCTTGATAGCATGCCTGCCCAAATAACGCAGCTTGTTGATCTCCGGCCACCCCTGCGATTGGAACATTTTGACCAAAGAAGTGATAATCAACCGTATGTCCGTATATTTCCGAAGAAGGACGTACTTCAGGAAGCATTGACCTTGGAACAGTTAAGATATCTAATAATTCATCGTCCCATTTTAATTCATGAATATTATACATTAGCGTTCTTGACGCATTTGTGTAGTCAGTTACAAATGCTGCTCCACCAGTTAGCTTCCAGATGAGCCATGTATCAATTGTACCGAACATTAGATCTCCCTTTTCTGCCTTTTCTCTTGCCCCGTCTACATGATCTAGTATCCATTTTACTTTCGTGCCTGAAAAGTAAGCATCGATTAAAAGACCGGTTTTTTCTCTGAATAAGTCATTATATCCTTGTGATTTTAATTCCTCACAAATTCCTGCAGTTTGTCGTGATTGCCAAACTATTGCATTGTATATAGGAAGTCCTGTTGTTTTATCCCATACAACTGCAGTTTCACGTTGATTTGTAATCCCTATTCCCGCAATCTGTTCCGGCTTCACATTCGTTTCAGATAAAAGTTGAGCAATAACGGATAAAATAGATCCCCATATCTCATTAGCGTCATGCTCAACCCAGCCTGGCTTTGGAAAGTGCTGAGTGAATTCCTTTTGTGATATATGAATGATTTCTCCTTGTTTGTTAAAAAGTATAGCTCGTGAGCTTGTTGTACCTTGGTCAAGTGATAAGATATATTTTTCCATTAGAATTTCTCTCCCTTTTTAAATGATCTTTATTTTATATTAAACAGATGCTTTTGTATGAGAAGAAACAGTCGCATCGTGTCCTTTGCTTTTTGCGAATGCTGTGAGAGCAATAATGACCACTAGAACAGTACATACCCAAAATGCAGCACTGCCTTCACCTAAGAAAACTTGCTTATAAAAAAGTCCCCCATAAATCCCCCCGATTATTGGTCCAACAACTGGGATCCAAGCATAGCTCCAGTTTGAACTTCCCTTGCCTGCAATCGGTAACAAGAAGTGGGCAATTCTAGGTCCCAAATCACGAGCTGGGTTGATTGCATAGCCTGTTGTGCCACCAAGTGAAAGACCGATTGCTAAAATTAAGAAACCAACAATTAACGGATTAAGACCTTCAGTAAATGAATTAGAGCCAATTGTAAGTAAACCAAGTACTAAAACAAATGTTCCGATTATTTCACTCAAGAGATTAGCTGGAGTAGACTTAATCGCTGGGTCTGTTGAAAATACGGCCAACTTAGCACCCTTGTCTTCTGTTGCTTTCCAATGTGGGAGATAGTGAAAAAAGACAATAACTCCACCAATAAATGCACCAATCATCTGGGCGAAAATGTAAGAAGGTACATCACTCCAAGGAAAATCTCCAATCGATGCTAAGCCTAATGTAACCGCTGGATTAAGATGTGCTCCACTTATCTGACCAACAGCATAAACACCAAATGTTACCGCCATAGCCCAACCAAATGTAATCACTATCCATCCGGAGTTCTCTGCTTTTGAATTTTTTAGTACAACTCCTCCAACTACTCCTCCCCCGAAAATAATTAAAATCATCGTACCAACGAGTTCCCCTAAAAAAGCTGTCATGATATTTCCCCCTTATTCCGTAAGTAGTTTACCTTTTGTGATAGAGCTACTTGGTAAAAGAACATAGAAAAATCCACAGCAAACACCCTTAAAAATAAAGGGATTGCTGTGGATCTCCAATTCTCCGTCACAAGATATAAACTTAATTATAAGTTAATCGATATTGAAAGCGCTGTCAATAACTATTTGTATGATTCTTCATTTTCATCCATGTATTGGTGTGTAGTGTTTCCATAACTCCTTGTTTGAAGTAGTAACAGCTTTTACACCTGCATGGATCGCGCTTTCTACATCTTGTGTTGTTCGGATAAATCCTCCAGCAAAAATAGGTATTTTCACTTTTAAATGAACTTCCTGTATAATTTCAGGGATAATCCCAGGTAATAGTTCGATATAATCTGGCTTTGTTTTTTCAATTAAAGCACAGCCTTTACTCAGTGCACTACTATCTAACAAAAATAAACGTTGAATAGCAAGTAAACCTTTTTCTTTAGCTTTTGAAATCACATTTGCTCTTGTTGAGATAATCCCTTCTGGTTGAATTTGATGACATAGGTAGTCAAGACCATAATCGTCCGCTTTTAGGCCATGTATTAAGTCAGCATGCAAGAGTACTTTTTTCTTATGTTGTTTAGCCTTTGTTGTGATGTTCTTCAAATTTCCAATGTGTAGATCAAGCAAGACAATATATTCATAGGGACTATCTAATAATTTCTCAAAATCCTTCATGTTTCGTAAGGCAGGCAAAATGATTTGATTGTCTAATGTCATATCCAACATCCTTATTTTTATTTTCAAAGAAAAATGTTTGTCAGATATTTCTTATCAACATAACAGCTACAATTCTAGCGTGTTTCATCAGTTAAAAATGCTTCAAGAGCAAGTAATGCTTCCTCTTCATCATCGCCATCTATCATCACACGAATTGATTGATTTTTTTGGATAGAGACTCCCATAAGATTCAAAATGCTCTTGGCATTTACCTTCTTTGTCTCTATGTTGAAATAAACAGTGCTTTTAAAAGTATTCATTAATTTTATTAATTCTGCCGAGGGCCTTGCATGAAGACCGTTTTCAATTTTAATTTTTATTTCTTTTTCAATCATATCTTGCGCTCACTCCTGACCCTTTCTTATCGTGTGATTTTTTGCAGTTGTTTTGCCCCCTCTGCTGCCTCAATCACCTCCTGAAGAGAGCCTCCAATACCGGCCTCTACAACCGCTGCAAATCCTCCTTCAACAAGCGGTGCGTCAGCTAGTCGAATCTTAGATTGATTTTTATCTAGCAACTCTAATGCTAGTTCTGCGTTTATTAAAGCACTTCCTAAATCAAAGAGAATCACAATTCCTTCTTCAGTATAGATAGACTCTATTGCTTCCTTAATATCAAACGCACCTGTTCCAATTCCTCCATCTGTTCCTCCG
Organism: Metabacillus sp. YM-086; assembly: GCF_048059995.1. Classification (NCBI taxonomy): domain Bacteria; kingdom Bacillati; phylum Bacillota; class Bacilli; order Caryophanales; family Bacillaceae; genus Metabacillus; species Metabacillus sp. YM-086. Next base: position 25,536 of record NZ_JBLUOI010000068.1, read on the forward strand.
GAGATAGCAATCGAAACGTCTGGCTGAACCTGCTGCAGCAATTCTCTTAATCCAGTAACAAGGTGATAACTATGTGAGATTAATAATAATCCTACTTTACTCATCAAAATCTTCTCCTTCTAATACGTTCGCTAATGCTTCAAATAGATAGCAGGAGGATGCCGCACCTGGATCAATATGTCCAATAGATCTTTTACCAAGATAAGCAGCACGACCTTTTTTCGCTTCTAAGTTTTTGGTTGCTTCCTTCGTTTTTTCTGCGAGTTGAGCTAGATCATTTGGGTGTAAGCTATCTCCTTGTTCCATCATAAATGTAACAACAGGCTCCCACACGTCAATCATTGTTTTATCTCCTATTTGAGCACGTCCTCTGAGTTTCAGCCCTTCCAAGGAAGCATTAAATGCTTGGGCTAATTCAGATATAGTAATAGACTCCTTATCTTGAAAAATAGTAGAGGCTTTTATAAAAGCTGTTCCATAAAGAGGACCAGAAGCACCACCAACTTTCGAGATAATTGTCATCCCAATCTCTTTAAATAAAGTAGAGAGGTCCGGGTATTCCTTATTTTCAATTTTATTCATAACCTCTTGAAAACCTCTTGCCATATTTAACCCATGATCACCGTCACCAATCGCTAAATCTAAATCAGTTAAATCGTGTTTATGATCTTGTATTTTTGAATTTAAAATCATCATCCAGTGCTTTGCTTTTGGTACATCGAATTCCATGTTATTACGTCCTTTCTCAGTTATTTATTACCTTTCTTAGCGCTTAAAAGCCAATGTATTTGCATGAGAATCAAGTAACTCCATTAGTTCTTGATCGAGTTTAAGAACAGATATGGAACAACCAGCCATTTCTAATGCTGTCATAAACTCACCAACAAAAGTGTCATAAATCTCCACATGTTGTTCACCTAAGATACTCGCGACCTTTTTGTTCAGAATATAAAGCTCCATCAAAGGTGTTGCGCCAAGACCATTAATGAGAACAGCTACTTTATCATTTTGTTTTATGTTTAAATCATCCAGAACTTTTGTTAAGAGAGTTTCAGCAATAGTATTTGCTGTTTGAATAGAGGTTTTTTCAATACCTGGTTCACCATGGATTCCCATCCCAATTTCAATTTCATTTTCTCCAAGAGAGAAGCCTGGCTTACCAACAGCCGGGATGGTGCAGGGCGTTAAGGCCATACCCATTGATCGAACGTTATGAATCACTTTATTTGCAATAGCCTCTACCTCTTCTAGCGTTGCCCCTCTCTCTGCGGCAGCACCTGCGATCTTATGAACAAGAACAGTACCAGCAATACCACGTCTCCCTGTTGTATATGTACTGTTTTCAACAGCTACATCATCATTCACTACTACTTTGGCAACATTTATTCCCTCTGCCTCTGCTAATTCAGCAGCCATTTCAAAGTTCATTACATCACCTGTATAGTTTTTAATAATCAATAACACTCCAGAACCGCTATCAACAGCTTTAATCGCTTCAAAAACTTGATCAGGTGTTGGAGAGGTGAATACTTCTCCAGAAACCGCACCATCAAGCATTCCAACTCCTACGTAACCAGCATGTGAAGGCTCATGTCCACTTCCACCTCCGCTTACTAAACCTACTTTTCCTTTAACAGGAGCATCTGCTCTGACAAGGACTGTTGTATCTGGTAATAACTTAAGTTTATTAGGATGTGCAGCAACCATTCCCTCCAGCATTTCTTGAACAACTGTATTGGCATCATTAATTAATTTCTTCACGTGTATTCCTCCTTTATTGATTCTCAGTTAACCTAATTGCAAGTTCCATGCCAACAAATAAAACGCTTACAAATAAGCGTTTTAAAATGTTTATAGGGGGGAATTGGTAAAAAGTATCAAGTATTTTGATATTTTTTACCAAGTAAGTGCTCTAAACCATATTTCCTTATTTTTTTTGCTGCTGTTTTATGTGTGATTCCTAATGCATGAGAAAGCTGATTATAGCTAGGGTAATATTGACATGCATGAGTGAATATTTGCCTTTCATATTCCTCGAGCGTAAGAATGTTACTTGCTGGTAAAAGGTCTAGTTTTTGAGAAGCAGAAGATCCCTCTTCTTTATAAATATAATGGGGCAAATCTCTAATTTTCAAGAAATCATCCTCTGTAAGATTAAAAAGCCTTTCAATGATGTTTTCGAGTTCGCGAATGTTTC
>NZ_JBLUOI010000069.1:0-27701 GCF_048059995.1 Metabacillus sp. YM-086
TTCCTTCACTTCTACTATAAAAAAATAGTAGCACAAACCATGGCCTTGGTTTATGCTACTAATGTTAGTATGTTTAATTGATGTGCTAATTTAGTTTTATATTCGGAGACTGAACCTGTTCGGTTATGGCTGTTTCCTTTTTATTTTAACATTCTTTTTAAACAAAATAACATATTGCATAGAATGCTTAATATAAATGTTTTTTAAAAAACAAATCCTTTTCTAAATCAAACTGAAATAACAAGACGCAAAGGTTTGTAGAACATCATTGCTGTTGGAAAAAAATTATAATAAAATAAAAATGTAAGCGCATTCTTTGTGTTTGGTGAAAATTGAGTGTGCTTCACGGCACCTAAGAATGCATAACATATGATAAGTCAAACATGTTAGTCGATAAGGGGGTGGGCTTCTTTATAGGAAGCACATAATGGGAGACGGACAAACACGTGAAGAAAACAAATGGGAAGTGTGGAAACAAGAAGCGGAGAAAGCGTTAAGGGGTAAAACGCTTGAAACTCTTCAAAAAGTTACATACGAGGGAATTAGAATAAAACCAATATATGATGAAACAGATTTAAAAGAAACTATATTAACACATAGCTTAAAAAACAAACTTGATCCATCCTGGAAAATAAGTCAGCCAATAAATGGTGAGTACGCAGAAGATATACAAGAAAAAATTAAGAATTCAAAAGTAAGAGGTCAAAATTCTTTCTTTCTAAATTCTTTCCAAAATCTAATGAAAAAAGAAGAGGTACAAACTGCCTTTAAACACTTGGATTGGAAGAATGATTCTATTTTTTGGGATGTAGGAAGTCATCTTGGATTAATTCCGCTTTTTTTACATATGAGAACAGAGCTAAATCAACTAAAAGATTTACAAGGTACGATTGGCTTTGATCCATATGAAAACATATTAAGAAACGGGGAGGATTCTTTATCACTTTCAACTAAGCTAGATTTTCTGGCAGATACAATCAAATGGATGAGTGAGTATGACTGTAAGACACGCTGCATACTCATGAAAGGGAATATATACAATGATGCCGGTGCAAATGCTAAACAAGAACTTGTTTACACCTTCTCACATGCTCTTGAAGTTATAAATGAATTACTAAATCGACAAGTACCATTGCAACAAATCGTAAATAGAATCACATTTTCATTTGGAATAGGCTCGAATTTTTTTATGGAAATAGCAAAGTTTCGAGCTGCTCATCATATATGGACATCACTCATGAATGCTTTAGGAGAGGCAAATACATCACCTGGCCTTTATTTACATGCAGTCACCTCAACCTACAATAAAACAATATTTGATGTTCATGTAAATTTATTACGTACGACGACAGAAAGCTTTTCGGCAATAAGTGGAGGAGTAGATGAGTTAACCATACTTCCTTTTGATTCTGTCCTAGATCAGCAAACAGAGCTTGGTGAAAGAATTGCCCGTAACACTCACTTTATTTTGCAGGAAGAAAGTTTACTTTCAAAAACGAACGATCCTGCAGCTGGATCTTACTATATAGAATCGTTAACAAATGAATTGTCAGCAAGGGTATGGGAGGAACTAAAAGAAATTGAGGATAAAGGTGGATTTCTCAAACAGTTAATATTGGGGAATGTACAAACAGAAATAAATAAGATTGCTGAACAAAGAGTCCATGACATGAATTATCGGAAAAACTTAGTAATTGGAACTAACACCTTTGCGAATCCTTCTGATCAAGTTTCAGACAATACACTTCACAACCAAAAAATCTACGAGAACAAAGAAAATACATTGCAACCTGTTTTCTCATTTCATGAGGCAATGCAATTTGTCTGTAAAGAAGGAACAACACCACGCTTAAAAAGCGACTCTCTAGAAAGTTCTTTGAGAGTAGAATCTCTAAAAACTACTAGATTAGTAGAGCATTTTGAAAAGCTTCGAATTAGGGCTCTTCAGGCAAAAAGAAAAGGGCAGGACATAAAAGTCGGTGTTGTAACGTTTGGTAAATTAAAAGATTACAAGCCAAGACTTGATTACATTTCGGGTATCCTTTTCTCTGGTGGAATAGATGTAGAGATTGTCTCAAAGGAAGAAACAACTAGAAATGAGAAAACACGCTGCCTTATCCTCTGTGGAAGCGACAATTGTTATCAAAGTATTGATTTAACGTTTATCGAGCGTTTAAAAGCTGATAATCAAAAACTTCATCTGTTTATAACAGGTAGTGGACAAGAAGAGATCGTAAATAAAGTACAGTTAGATGGCATGATTACTTCAAATATGAATGTTTATGAATTTTTAAAAAACATTCAGAACATATTGGGGGTTAGTGGAAATTGAAAAGAGTATCCATTTCTAATGCGCCGTTAGTAAAAGCAAACATTCAAAAAGACACTAATTCTTCACCTTTTATGACAAATGAACAAATTGAAGTAAAAAATATTTATAGTAAAGATGATTTAGAAAATTGTAGACATCTAGGAACTTTTCCAGGGGTAGAGCCATTTGTACGTGGTCCATATGCTACGATGTATGTGAATCGCCCTTGGACGATTCGTCAATATGCAGGCTTCTCAACAGCAGAGGAAAGTAACGCCTTTTACCGAAGGAATTTACAGATGGGACAAAAGGGACTATCCGTTGCGTTTGATTTAGCGACTCACCGGGGGTATGATTCTGATCATCCTAGAGTGGTAGGAGATGTAGGAAAAGCGGGTGTCGCAATTGATTCCATTTTAGATATGAAAATTCTGTTTGATCAGATTCCATTGGATGAGATGTCAGTATCTATGACGATGAACGGTGCTGTATTACCAATAATGGCATTTTATATTGTAACGGCTGAAGAGCAGGGTGTTGCAAAGGAAAAGTTATCAGGAACAATACAAAATGATATATTAAAAGAATATATGGTTCGGAACACATATATCTATCCTCCTGAAATGTCGATGAGAATTATAGGTGATATTTTTGAATATACAGCAAAAAATATGCCGAAGTTCAATAGCATAAGTATTTCTGGATATCATATGCAGGAGGCAGGGGCGCCTGCTGATCTTGAGCTAGCTTACACGTTAGCCGATGGACTTGAATATATAAGAACAGGGTTGAAAGCAGGGCTATCAATCGATCAGTTTGCACCTAGATTATCTTTTTTCTGGGCAATCGGGATGAATTACTTTATGGAAGTGGCAAAAATGAGAGCCGCACGTTATTTATGGACATCGATTGTTAAGGATTTTAGCCCACAAAATCATAAGTCACTAGCTTTGCGAACACATTCACAAACGTCAGGATGGAGTTTAACAGAACAAGATCCATTTAATAATGTTGTACGGACTTGCCTAGAAGCTCATGCAGCTGCAATGGGGCATACACAGTCTCTTCATACAAATGCATTAGACGAGGCAATTGCTTTACCAACAGATTTTTCTGCTAGAATTGCTCGTAACACACAGCTTTATCTTCAAAGTGAAACTGGTATTTGTAATGTGATAGATCCATGGGGCGGCTCCTATTATGTTGAATCTCTTACTTCATCATTAATTGAGCGTGCCAAAAAGCATATTGATGAAATAGAACAGCTTGGCGGCATGACAAAAGCAATAGAAACTGGTTTACCGAAAATGAAGATAGAGGAAGCGGCTGCTAGAAGACAAGCAAAAATAGATTCTGGAAAAGAAGTGATTATAGGAGTTAATAAATTCAGGTTAGATCATGAAGACCCGATTGACATATTATCAATTGATAATACGGAAGTAAGAAAGAAACAAATTGAAAGAATCCAACAACTTAAAGAAAATCGAAATGAAGACGAAGTCAACCATACTCTTCATCTATTAACGAAAGCTGCTGCTAGTGGTGAAGGGAATTTATTAGAATTGGCAGTTGAAGCTGCAAGAAAACGAGCGACTTTAGGTGAAATATCGTTTGCAATTGAAAAGGTATCAAAACGCCATCAAGCAATGATTCGGTCAATAAGTGGAGTATATAGCTCTGAATACTCAAATGATGAAGAAATAAAAAGAGTGAGAGAAAGAACTGATCAATTTTATGAGCTAGAAGGAAGACGTCCAAGAATCTTAATAGCTAAGATGGGGCAAGACGGTCATGATCGCGGGGCAAAGGTAATCGCCACAGCTTTTGCTGATCTGGGCTTTGATGTTGATATTGGTCCGCTTTTTCAAACACCAGAAGAAACAGCCAAGCAAGCAGTTGAAAATGATGTGCATGTTGTTGGTATGAGCTCTCTTGCGGCAGGACATAAAACGCTTCTTCCGCAATTAATATCCGAATTGAAAAAGCTTGGTCGAGAGGATATTGTGGTCATCATTGGCGGTGTTATCCCATTTCAAGATTATGAGGACTTAAAAGAAAAAGGCGCAGCTGAGATCTTCGGTCCAGGTACCGTTATTCCAGTTGCGGCGGAAAAAGTACTTAATAAAGTTTTCGATGTATTAGGCTATGAGGAATGGCAAGAATGAGTAAGTTTGTGAAAAAAAATCGTGATATTCCTGTTGAGCATTATATTAACGGAATTAAAAAAGCTGATCGTGTTATTTTGGCACAGGCTATTACTTTAGTTGAGAGTAATGCAAAGCACCATTTTGAAAAGTCTCAACAAATTATCGAAGCGTTACTTCAAAAGAAAAGTAAATCAATAAGAATTGGAATTACTGGCGTTCCTGGGGCAGGGAAAAGTACATTTATTGATTCATTTGGTACTTTCCTTTGTGAGCAAGAAAACCGAGTGGCAGTTTTAGCGGTTGATCCTAGTAGTCAAGTTTCTAAAGGTAGTATTATGGGAGATAAGACACGGATGGAACGTCTATCCAAGCATCCCAATGCTTATATTCGTCCTTCCCCTTCTGGTGGAAATCTTGGAGGAGTGAATAGAAAAACGAGAGAGACGATGATTTTATGTGAAGCAGCTGGGTATAATATTATTCTTGTTGAAACAATGGGTGTCGGACAAGGAGAATTTGTCGTTCGTGATATGGTAGATTTTTTTCTTCTCCTTGTTTTAACTGGTGCAGGTGATGAGCTGCAAACGATGAAAAAAGGCATAATGGAGTTGCCAGATTTAGTCGTTGTTAATAAAGCAGATGGAGATAATAAAGAAAAGGCTACTCATGCTAAGCGCGAATATAATACCATTCTTCATTACTTAAAATCCTATACAGAAGGCTGGATCACAAAGGCTGTTACAGCCTCAGCAAAAGAGGAAGAAGGTATTAGTGAAGTTTGGGATATTATTTATGCCTTTCAAGAATATACAAAGAAAAATCATTTATTCTACGAAAGAAGAGCTGAACAACAGCGAAATTGGCTTCACGATTTACTTAAACAAGAATTATATCGTTATTTTTATAATCACCCTGAAATTAAGGAACAGCTTATAAAAACAGAACGTACCGTTATAAGTGGAGAAAAAAGTGTTGCTTCTAGTGCACTTGATTTACTGAATTTATTCATGGAAAAGAAAATTTAAGCGATACATTTGCTCAATTTATTAAAACATTGGTAAAATACATCTATAGAGAGTAAAGGAGAGATTTTCTTTGAGCATGGATTTTAATTTATTTATGAATGATATTGTACAGCAAGCACGTAAAGAAATTGTTGCTGCAGGCTATACGGAGCTAAAAACACCTGAAGAAGTGGAAGATGTTCTTACTAAGCAAGGTACAACACTTGTTATGGTAAACAGTGTTTGTGGATGTGCAGGAGGAATTGCAAGACCTGCTGCTGCTCATGCTATTCACTATGATAAGCGTCCTGATCAATTGGTAACTGTTTTTGCTGGACAAGATAAGGAAGCGACAGCTCGTGCACGTGAAATGTTTACAGGCTATCCACCATCTTCACCTTCGTTTGCATTATTAAAAGATGGTAAACTATTAACAATGGTTGAGCGTCATGAAATTGAAGGACATGATCCAATGAGTGTTGTTGGCAAACTTCAAGCTGCTTTTGATGAATATTGTGAGGAAGTATAAAATGAAATAAAAGAAACTACACCAGGCTGTATGTTAATTAGCAGCGAGAGGTGTAGTTTTTTTATTGTAATATTATTGCTTTTTACTTATTAATCTTTTTTTATATTTTTTCAGAAAAGTATTAATAGATAGAAAAATTTAATAATTACATTTTTATAAATTATGATTGCATAAATATAAACCTGTGTTAAAATACAAAATGTCGAATAAATATTACATGATATTTAGAAAAAACTAATAGATGCTTATTATAGGAGGAAACTATCATGAAAAAATTATCACTATTCATTATAAGTATTTTAATGGTTGGCTTATTAGCAGCATGCGGTACAGCAACTGAAGAAGGTAATGAAACAACAGGATCTGAAGGAGAAAGCAAAAAAGTCTTAAAGATGGCAACTTCAGCTGATTACCCGCCATTTGAATATATTGATACAGCAAAAGGCAGCGATATTATTGGATTTGATATTGATTTGGTTAATGCTTTAGCAGAAAAAACGGGTTATGAAGTGGAAGTCCAAGATATGGATTTTAACAGTTTAATTCCAGCTCTACAAGCAAAACAAGTTGATTTAGTATTAGCAGGAATGACACCAACACCTGAACGTGCGGAAAACGTTGATTTTACAGATATTTATTATACAGCTAATCATATGATTGTCTCATTAAAGGATAATGAAGTGAAAAGTGTTGAAGAACTAGATGGAAAAACAATTGGTGTACAACTAGGTTCAATTCAAGAAGAAAAAGCAGCAGAAATTGCTGAGCAAGTTTCACTTAAGGTGGAAAATCGCAATAAAATTTCTGAGTTAATTCAGGAGTTAAAATCAGGTCGTATTGATGCAGCGATCATTGAAGATACAGTTGCAGCTGGATATTTTGAAAAAGATGATCAGTTAGCTGGATTTACACTTGAATCAAGTGAGGAAGCAGGTTCTGCAATTGCCTTCCAAAAAGGTAGTGAATATACAGAAGAGTTTAATAAAGCACTAAATGAGATGAAAGAAAATGGTGAGCTTGATGAATTAATCATCAAGTGGTTCGGTGGCAAAGAATAAGGTAAAAACCTTATTAGAAGAGGCTAACTCAGAAGGATTTTCCTTTGGTTTGAGTCAGCCTCTTTTCATTCGTGGATTATTGCTAACAGAAAGGAGTTGAATGGATATGGACTTAAACTTTGCTTCTATTGTCCCATCTATACCTTTTATATTAGAAGGAATAGTAGTAACATTAAAAATTGTTGTTTTATCTTTATTGCTTGGATTTGCTTGGGGGATTGTTCTTGCCCTACTTAAAATAAGCCGAATTAAACCATTGATGTGGATTGCTGATGCATATACATCAATATTTAGAGGAACACCACTAGTCTTGCAATTGCTTATCATCTATTTTGGATTACCGCAATTACTTGGTTTTCCAATTGATCCGTATCCGGCAGCAGTTGCTGCCTTCACATTAAATTCAGGTGCATATATTTCTGAAATTATTCGCGCGGGAATTAACGCAATTGATAAAGGTCAACAAGAGGCTTCAATGGCTTTAGGTATTCCTTATCCTAAAATGATGAAGGATATTATTTTACCTCAAGCATTCAAAAATATTTTACCTGCATTAATGAACGAATTTATTACGTTAACGAAAGAGTCGGCAATTGTAACAGTAATAGGAGTTCAAGATATTATGAGACGAGCTTATCAGGTAGGTGCAGATTCATATAATTACTTTGCACCGTTACTTTTTGCCGGAGTCATTTATTATATTTTAGTTATGTTCTTAACTCTTCTTGGTAAAGGACTAGAAGGGAGAATGAAACGAAGTGATTAAAGTTGAAAATCTTCATAAATCTTATGGTAAGTTAGAAGTGTTAAAGGGGATATCTACTACGATTACTTCAGGTGAAGTAATCGCCATTATCGGTCCTTCCGGGTCAGGAAAATCTACGTTTTTACGCTGTTTAAATTTACTTGAAAAGCCAACCGATGGAAAGGTATGGATAAATGATAGTGAATTAACACACCCGAAAACAGACATTGCCAAGGTGAGACAAAATGTTGGGATGGTGTTTCAGCATTTTCATTTATTTCCTCATAAGACGGTACTTGATAATTTAACGTATGCACCAATTACTGTTAAAGGTCTTTCGAAAAATGAGGCAGAAGAGCAAGCGAAAACCTTGTTAAACAAAGTAGGTCTTCTTGAGAAAGCAAATGAATATCCAAATCGTTTATCAGGTGGACAAAAGCAAAGGGTTGCTATTGCTAGGGCACTAGCGATGAATCCAGATGTTATGCTGTTTGATGAACCTACCTCAGCTTTAGATCCTGAAATGGTCAAGGAAGTATTAGAGGTTATGAAGGATTTGGCTCAAACTGGTATGACTATGGCGATCGTGACACATGAAATGGGGTTCGCTAAGGAAGTTGCAGATCGTGTGCTTTTCTTAGATGGAGGCTTGCTTGTGGAAGATGCACCGCCAAGCGAGTTCTTTACGGCTCCTAAAACAAAGCGTGCTCAGGATTTTCTTGAAAAGATGCTTTAATAGATATAATCAAAAAGATGATCTTAAATTGATCATCTTTTTTCGTTTTTTAAACTAAATAGTGTAAACTATTGTACATAATGGAGATATAAGGAGATTATCTATGTTTAAGATAGGCTACCGTACGGCAAAAACGGCACTTGGAACCACACTTGCTATTATGCTCGCACAATTTTTAGGGTTAGACAATTATACCTCTGCGGGAATTATCACAATACTATGTATACAGGTAACGAAGAAGAAATCTTTAAAAAGTTCTTGGGCGCGCTTTCTGGCTTGTTTGATTGCAATGATCTTTTCTTTTGTATTTTTTGAAGGTATTGCCTACCATCCGTTAGTAATCGGACTTCTTTTATTATTTTTTATTCCAACAACTGTTATTGTAAAGGCGACAGAAGGTATCGTGACAAGCACTGTTGTTATATTCCACTTATTCAGTGAAGAACAAATAACACTTGATATTATCGGAAATGAATTATCAATCGTTGTAATAGGAATCGGTATGGCTCTTATTATGAATTTATATATGCCTAGTGTGGAGAAAAAATTAAAAAATTTACAGATTGAAATTGAGGAAAATTTGGCTGTTATATTTCAAGAAATTGAACGTTATTTAACAGAAAAAGATCAAAAATGGGATGGAAAGGAAATTACGAAGACAGCAAAGCTCATAGACGAGGCAAAAACAATCGCATTTCGAGATGTTGAAAATCATTTTTTACGTCATGAGAATTCGTATTATCATTATTTTAAAATGAGAGAAAAACAATTTGAGATTATTGAGCGAGTTATTCCGATAGTCACCTCAATACATATTGCTATGGAACAAAGTAAAATGATTGCCGACTTTTTACATGAGTTAAGTTTGAATATCCATCCAGGAAATACAGCAAATAAATTTCTTAGCCAACTACAAGAGATGAAAAGGTCTTTTGAGGAAATGGATTTGCCAAAAACAAGGGAAGAGTTTGAAGCAAGAGCAGCTTTGCTGCATTTTGTAAGAGAGATGGAACAGTATTTGGTGATAAAAAGTCAATTTAAAGGGATGGAGCCCAACCAGAGATTGCATGGAATGAAAGCAACCTGAACATATTAAAAAGAAAAAGGACGGTGATTTTTAATGAAAGCATTGTTTCTTTTTCTTTTTATTGTTCATTCACCATTCTGGCCTTTAGGAGATAATCCAATACCTGGTGATCCTTTTATCATTATTAATAAACAAACAAATGAACTGGCTTTTATTAATGATAATGAAATAAAGGAAATTCATCATGTGGCAACAGGAAAAACGAAGGAACTTACACCTGAGGGAAAGTTTACAATAACAGTTAAGGCAGTTGACCCTTATTATCGGAAAAAAGATATACCAGGAGGTGACCCTAAAAACCCTCTTGGGACAAGATGGATTGGTTTTGATGCAGAAGACACGGATGGACGAACCTTTGGGATTCATGGAACAAATAACAATGATTCTATTGGACACTATGTAACGCAAGGTTGTGTAAGGATGCGAAACGAAGAGGTTGAAACGTTTTATAAAAAAGTTCCTTTAGGCACGAAGGTGCTTATTACTAATACAGAAGAATCTTTTGAGAATTTAGCGATAAAGCATGGTGCAATAACAAAAGAGTCTGGAAGATAGGTTTTACCGCCTTTCTTTCAGACTCTTTTGTTGTATTCCAACAAGATTTTGACCTTAGAACATGAATCTTCGGGTCAACTCATGAATATCTTTTAAATTATTGAAACGAGGTAATGTATAAAATAACAAATACATTACCTCATAGGAATCATATAGTTTCTAGTATTAAAACCAAGCTGATACACCAGCAAGTAGAGTTGTGATAAGCATAACGCCAATCATTAAATAAACGACAACTTTTTGTGTTTTACGTGACATATTTCTTCACTCCTTGTACGTATTATTCTATCGTGAAAGTTTCATTTGGACAACAGTTAAAATGTGAAAGAATTTCGTCAAAAAAAGAGGAATTTCTTTAGTGGAAAGAGAAGAAATATTATATCTTGATAGCGTTTTCATCATAAGGTGGGGAGAGATGAGTGTTGATAAACAAAGTTGATCATATTGGAATTGCCGTACATTCAATAGAAAGTGCATTAACATTTTATAGAGACGTTTTGCAGCTTCGATTATTAGGGGTTGAAGAGGTTTCGACACAACAAGTGAAAGTGGCATTTTTAAAAGCTGGAGAAACAAAAATTGAATTGTTAGAACCAATGTCTGATGAAAGTGCTATTAGCAAATTTCTCTCAAAAAAGGGGGAAGGAATTCACCATATAGCTTTAGGGGTAGATGACATAAGTGCCCGTTTAAAAGAGCTAAAGGAAAAAGGAATTCCTCTTATTGATGAAAATGTAAGAAGCGGTGCAGCTAATTCGAATATTGCGTTTATTCACCCATCGGCAGGGAATCGTGTGTTAGTTGAGTTATGTGAAAAAAAGCGGGGTGAACGTAATGAATCATGATATTTATGAAAAAATTAACGAATTATACGATCGAAGACGAGCGGTAGAGTTAGGTGGCGGTGATGAAAAAGTAGCAAAACAACACGAAAAAGGAAAATTAACCGCCCGAGAAAGAATCGATTTGTTACTTGATCCTGGTTCTTTTGTTGAAATTAATCCTTTTATTCAACATCGATGTAATGATTTTGGCTTATCTGATAAAGCTGGTCCTGGTGATGGTGTTGTAACGGGTTATGGGAAAGTAAATGGAAAACCAATATATCTGTTTTCCCAAGACTTTACTGTTTTTGGCGGAGCTCTAGGTGAAATGCATGCGATGAAGATTGCAGCTGTTATGGATTTAGCTGCAAAAAATGGTACTCCTTTTGTTGGACTAAATGACTCTGGCGGTGCTAGAATTCAAGAGGGTGTGGTATCATTAGATGGCTATGGCCAAATCTTTTACCGAAACACAATTTATTCCGGTGTTATTCCTCAAATTTCTGTTATATTGGGTCCGTGTGCAGGAGGGGCTGTTTATTCACCGGCTATAACGGATTTTGTTTTTATGGTCGAAAAAACTAGCCAAATGTTTATTACAGGACCGAAAGTAATTGAAACCGTAACAGGTGAGAAAATAAGTTCAGAGGATTTAGGTGGTGCAAAAGTACATAATACCATTAGCGGAAATGCTCATTTTTCAGGTTCTACTGAAGAGGATGTACTTTTACAGGTACGGAATTTATTGAGTTATTTACCGCAAAATAATGAAGAAAAGCCACCTGTCAGGTCTGTACAAAATTCAGATGATTATCGACCTGATTTAACAGATAGTATACCTTTTGATGCCGTAAGACCATATGATGTGAGAACAGTCATTAAACAGGTTGTTGATGAACAATCATTTTTAGAAGTTCAGAAGGATTTTGCCAAAAACATTGTGATCGGATTAGCTAGGATTAAGGGTGAAGTTGTTGGTTTGGTTTGTAATCAACCGAAGTATATGGCTGGCGGTTTAGATATTGATTCTTCTGATAAAGCAGCTAGATTTATACGTTTTTGTGATTCTTTTCAAATACCACTTATCACGTTTGAGGATGTGACTGGCTTTTTCCCAGGGATTAAACAAGAACACGGAGGAATTATTCGTCATGGTGCCAAAATTCTATTTGCTTATTCCGAGGCAACTGTTCCTAAAATAACAGTTATCTTAAGAAAAGCATACGGAGGTGCTTATGTAGCGCTAAATAGTAAATCTATTGGTGCTGATCTTGTATTTGCATGGCCGAATGCGGAAATTGCTGTTATGGGCCCACAAGGAGCTGCGAATATCATCTTTGCTAAAGAAATTCAAGAAAGCCCTAACCCGGAGCAAACAAGGGCTGAGAAAATTGAGGAATACCGAAAAAAGTTCGCCAACCCATATGTTGCCGCAAGCCAAGGCATGGTGGATGATGTGATTGACCCTAGAGATACAAGGATTAAACTTATTCAGGCATTGGAAATGCTAAGAACAAAAAAGGAAAATAGACCAGCAAAAAAACATGGGAATATTCCCCTTTAATGCGTAGGAGGAAATGAATTTATGATTAATAAGCAACGTTTATTAGACGAGTTCCTTGAATTGGTTCAAGTTGACTCAGAAACAAAATATGAAGCAGAAATAGTAAAGGTACTAAAAAAGAAGTTTTCCGATCTAGGTTTACAAGTTGTTGAAGATGATACAACAGGTATAACAGGTCATGGGGCTGGAAACCTTATTTGTACATTGGAAGCGACCAAAGATAATGTTGATCCAATTTACTTTACATCCCACATGGATACAGTAGTACCTGGTAAGGGGATTAAGCCGAGCATTAAAGATGGGTATGTGGTTACTGATGGAACAACTATACTCGGTGCAGACGATAAGGCTGGTCTAGCAGCTATGCTTGAAGCCATTAAAACATTAAAAGAAGAAAATATCCAACATGGAAAAATAGAATTTGTCATAACAGCTGGAGAGGAATCTGGATTAGTCGGAGCAAAAGCACTGGACCCAAATCTAATGACAGCTAAGTTTGGTTATGCACTTGATAGTGATGGTAAGGTTGGGACAATTATCGTGGCAGCTCCAACACAAGCGAAAGTTAAGGCAACAGTTTATGGGAAAACAGCACATGCTGGTGTAGCTCCTGAAAAAGGTGTTTCAGCGATTACCATTGCTGCAAAGGCTATTGCAAAAATGCCTTTAGGAAGAATTGATCATGAAACAACTGCCAATATAGGGCGTTTTGAAGGAGGTACACAAACAAATATTGTTTGTGATTTAGTACATATCCTAGCAGAAGCCCGTTCTTTAGTTCCGGAAAAAATGGAAGAACAAGTAAAGAAAATGAAAGAAGCTTTTGAAACTGTTGCCACAGAGATGGGTGGAAGTGCAGAAGTTGATATTGAGGTTATGTATCCAGGGTTTAAATTTGGTGATGGAGATCATGTTGTATCAGTTGCAAAACGTGCTGCTGCAAGAATTGGTCGTAATAGCGAATTGCAAACTAGTGGTGGTGGTAGTGATGCAAACGTAATCGCTGGTAATGGAATTCCTACAGTTAACTTAGCAGTAGGATATGAAGAAATTCATACAACAAATGAAAAAATGCCAATTGAGGAACTAGAAAAAACAGCCGAACTGGTTTTAGCTGTTATTCAAGAAGTGGCTCAGTAATGCTTAGCGCTTGGAGTATTCCAAGCGTTTTTTGGTGTTTCATACCCAAAAAGTGAATCTCTCTCCAAATAGCTTGATTATTACCATCAATAGATTTCAGAAAAATAAAGAAAATAAGAAGGTAGTTGATCAAAAATTTAAGGAGGGGTTTGCGTTGATAAAGAAAAAGCTTGGGTTAATTACTACGAGTGCTTTAGTTGTTGGGTTAGTAGCATGTAACAATAACGAAGGTGCTTTTGAAACCAATAACAGAACAAATACAATGGACGTTGCAGAAAATGTAAACTATAACGGCCGAACAAGCTATGGACCTTTTACGAGGGATATAAATACACTTGACAGAGCGGAGAATAATCGTTTTAGAACAACAAATCGTGATAATAATATTAAAGATAATGATTATGAACTTGTTACTGATCGTTTCATGGGAGATGATGATCAGAATGGGATGACAATATCAAGTTCGAAAACAGATCTTTCAAGTGAGAAATACCCGCATACAAAGGCAATTGCTGTTCAAGAAGCAAAATATAAATTTATTAGAGCAAATTCCAAAGAAGATGCAGAAAAACAAGCTCGTCAGTTTATTGAACAACAAAAGCAGCAAGCACAGCAAAAAGCGAATCAGTTAACGCAGCGTTATACTGGGCAAGCAAACCAGCAACAAGCTCAGCAGCAGGCAGCAAATCAGCAACAAGCACAAACGAAGCAACAAGCAAATGCTCAACAAAATAATCAAGCAACAAACCAACAGCAAGCAAAAGCGCCAGCACAGCAACAGGCACCAGCACAGCAAGAGCAAGCAAAAGCACCGGCACAACAACAGCAGGCACCAGCTCAGCAAGAACAAGCAAAAGCACCTGCTGAAAAGCAACAACCTGCACAAGGTGTAAACCAAGCTGTTCAGCAGGTTATTGACTTAACGAATGCAGAAAGACGTAAAAATGGATTACCTGATTTAAAGGCAGACACACAATTGAATGGCGTAGCTCAGAAGAAGTCAGAAGATATGAGACAAAATAATTACTTCTCACATACTAGCCCAACATATGGTTCTCCATTTGATATGATGAGGGATTTCGGAGTAACATATAAAACGGCTGGTGAAAATATCGCGCAAGGTCAACGAACACCACAAGAAGTAGTTCAAGCTTGGATGAATAGTGAAGGACACAGAAAAAATATTTTAAGTAAGGATTTTACACATATAGGGATTGGATATGATTCAAACGGACATCATTGGACACAGATGTTTGTAGGGAGATAAAATGCCACTATTTAACCAAAGAGGTGAGTCTGTTTTTATACTGACTCACCTCTTGGTTATTCTAGTGTAAACTCTTTAGTAATTTTATAAGTTGCCCCTTCCTCAGGAGTCATCCATGCTGTTAAAAGGTATTCTCCTTTTTGAAGGTCTAATTCAGTCAAGTTGATTTTATATTTAAATTCTTCTCCAGGTGCAATGCTCTCCTCTCCCAAGGCTGAAAGAAAGGAGGCAGTACTTGAATATAGGAACAATTCCTGACCTTCCGTCGTTGATACAGAAAAGTCAACTCTTTGTGAGCTTGTAAATTTCAAAGTGATTGCTTTCTCCGTTTGATTTTTTACTTTATATTCATATTGAAGTGGACTAAGTTCAGTTATGCTAGGTGCCATCTCACCGGCAACAATACCCTGATCACTTTCGGGATTATTGCCTCCTCCTTGTTGGTTATTACTTGTATGACTATCACCACACCCAACTACTATTAACATGGTTATTAATAAACTAATGATCGCTCTCAATATCTACACCTACCTTATATCGCTTATAGAATTTGTCGTTTTTCTAATAGAATAGTTACAAAAACTTAAGTCTTATTTTATTTTTCTCAAGTGTTTGTTTCAGATGGTCTGTTTATAAGAGAATATAACTGAATTTTAAAAAAATATTGTATAACAATGGGAATTCTGTATAATGAGTAATATAAGTTATGTTAACTTTTCTTACATATAGAGTTAATTTTCATGACATCAATAGTAAAAGTTCATTGATTTTATGTTTGGTGTAAGTAAATATGTCGAAGGGACCTGAAAAAAAGGAGGTAAGTTGTAAGCAAGACCAGAAAAGTTTTGTATTTCCCCCTAAAAATATAGATCCTTTTTTTCTCTGGTCTTGCTTAATTCTTATCTCTAACATATGCTTCAAAATTTTTTAATAAAGTAATTGTTTGAAGATTATTACAAAAGCATTTAGCGATTTAGGAGGAAAAAAATAATGAAACTTACTTCTCGTGAGCAGGAAAAGCTCATGATTGTTGTTGCGGCAGATTTAGCTAGAAGAAGACAAAATAGAGGCCTAAAACTGAACTATCCTGAAGCTATTGCGATCTTAACCTACGAGGTGTTAGAAGGTGCGAGAGATGGAAAGTCTGTTTCAGAACTTATGCAATATGGAAAACACATATTATCCAGAGAAGATGTTATGGAAGGAGTACCAGAAATGATTCATGACATCCAAGTAGAGGCAACATTTCCTGATGGAACAAAATTAGTAACGGTCCATGAACCGATTTCATGATACGAAAAGAGGATGAAGAATGGTACCAGGACAATTAAGGTTAAAAAAAGAGCCGATTATTTGTAATGAAAACAAAAAGTCAACCAAACTTGAAGTTGTTAATAATGGAGATCGACCTGTACAAATTGGATCTCATTTTCATTTTTACGAGGTTAATAGTTCACTTGAATTCGATCGAGAAAAAGCTTTTGGGAGAAGATTAAATATTCCTGCGGGTACAGCCGTCCGATTTGAACCAGGAGATCAAAAAGTAATAGAGCTTATCTCATTTTCTGGTGAAAGAAGAATATACGGTCTTAACAATTTAACAAATGATGCACTGGATAAAGGAGTGTAACGATGAGCTTTCGAATGTCACGACATCAATATGCAGATATGTTTGGTCCAACAGTTGGCGATCAGGTAAGGCTTGGAGATACTGAATTATTTATTGAAGTTGAAAAAGATTACACCACATATGGTGATGAAGTTAAATTTGGTGGAGGAAAAGTGATTAGGGATGGTATGGGGCAGCATCCTCTGGCAACAAGGAAAGATGCTGTAGACCTTGTTGTGACTAATGCGTTAATTCTTGATTATACAGGCATTTATAAAGCTGATATTGGTATAAAAGAAGGAATCATTACTTGTATTGGAAAAGCGGGTAATCCTCTGATTATGGATTCTGTGGACATTGTGATCGGGGCTTCAACTGAGGTTATTGCAGCAGAAGGAATGATTGTTACGGCAGGAGGAATAGATGCGCATATTCATTTTATTTGCCCTCAGCAAGTTCGTACTGCCATTGAATCGGGTGTTACAACGATGATAGGAGGAGGTACAGGTCCCGCTACAGGAACAAATGCAACAACTTGTACACCTGGAGCTTGGAATATCCATCAAATGCTCAAGGCAGCCGAAGAATTTCCTGTTAATTTAGGGTTTCTTGGCAAAGGGAACGCTTCTAATGAAGAAGCACTACAAGAGCAAATTGAAGCAGGAGCAATTGGATTAAAGCTCCATGAAGATTGGGGAACAACAACATCGAACATTGATAAAGCACTATCAGTAGCCGATCAATACGATGTTCAGATCGCAATCCACAGTGATACGTTAAACGAAGGTGGGTTTGTGGAGGATACTTTAAATGCTATTGATGGGCGTGTGATTCATACATACCATACAGAAGGTGCAGGTGGAGGTCACGCCCCTGATATTATTAAAGCTGCTTCTTACCCGAATATACTTCCTTCATCAACAAACCCAACGAGACCATATACGGTTAATACAATTGCAGAGCACTTAGATATGCTGATGGTATGTCATCATTTAGATCCATCTGTACCAGAAGATCTGGCCTTTGCAGATTCTCGTATTCGAAAGGAAACAATCGCAGCAGAAGATATTCTTCATGATTTAGGTGTGTTTAGTATGATCAGCTCCGATTCACAGGCAATGGGAAGAGTCGGTGAAGTTATTTCAAGAACGTGGCAAACAGCTGATAAGATGAAACGTCAACGTGGTGAGTTAATCCCTGGAGAAGAAAACGATAATGCTAGAGCCAAAAGATATGTTGCTAAATACACGATAAACCCTGCAATAACCCACGGTATCTCAGATTATGTGGGGTCCATTGAAGTAGGCAAGCTAGCTGATTTTGTTTTGTGGGATCCAGCCTTCTTCGGTGCTAAGCCAGAGTTAGTTGTAAAAGGAGGAATGATTGCGTGGAGTGTAATGGGAGACCCGAATGCGTCAATTCCAACTCCACAGCCAGCCTTGTATCGTCCAATGTTTGCAAGCTTTGGAAAGGCGAAATATTCAACTAGCATGACATTTTTGTCGAAGGCAGCTTATGAGCAGGGAGTAAATAAAGAACTAGGTTTACAAAAGAAAATAGGAATTGTAAAGAATATCCGTCAATTAAAGAAAAGTGATATGAAATTAAATGGGGAAACACCACGAATAGAGGTTGATCCACAAACCTATGAAGTTACGGTTGATGGTCAATTGATTACGTGTGAACCAGATAACAAAGTGCCTTTGGCTCAACGATATTTTTTATTTTGAGGTGAGAAGATGATCATTGAAAAAATAGTAGGAAATGTAAAGGATTTAGAAAAAGCTCCACATCATGTTGAACGTGTTTACTTAAGAAGTGATGATTTAGTTAAGAAAATTCAACGTGTCAAAACAGATCATGGAAAAGAGCTTGGGATCCGTCTAAAAGACGTGAAAGAATTAATGGATGGAGATATTCTTTTTCAGGATGAAAAGAATTCGATTGTTATTAGTGTGATAGAGGATGATGTTATTGTCATTAAACCAACTAGCATCCTTCAAATGGGAGAGATCGCCCATCAATTAGGAAACCGACATCTACCAGCTCAATTTGAAGGTAATGAGATGATCGTGCAGTATGACTATTTAGTAGAGCGTTTGCTAGAGGAGTTGGAGGTTCCATATGCTAGGGAAAATCGGAAAATGAATCAAGCCTTTAAACATATCGGACATTCACATGACTAAACACTTGTTTCAATTGCTGCAAATTTGTGATTCGAATTTTCCATCAGGAGCATTTTCTCATTCTTTTGGATTAGAAACGTATATACAAGAAGATAAAGTGGTAGATAAAAAAACATTTTTATTAGCGCTTAAACAGTTTCTGCAAACCCAATTTGTTTTTACAGATGGTTTAGCATGTCGGTTAGCCTTTGAATATTTACAAGAGAAACGATTAAATTCGATTTGGCAACTAGATCATGAACTTTTTGCTCTTGCCATGGCTAAAGAAACACGTGAGGGAAATCGTCGAATTGGTCGGCAAATGGTGAAAGTCATGAATGAGCTGTTTCCAAACCAACAGTTAGAAACTTATCAACTAAAAATTAAAGATAAGAAAGCTCATGGTCACAGTTCAATCGTTTTTGCAGTTGTGTGTCAAGGTTTAGATATAGAGTTGGAGACAACCTTATCTACTTATCTTTTTGCCACAACTTCCTCCCTCGTTCAAAACGCAGTGAGAGGAATTCCGATTGGACAAACTGATGGGCAAAAAATTTTAGTTGAAATACAACCGTTCTTGAATCAGATGGTCAAACAAATAATGAATCTTAATGAAGAACACTTTGGTGCGGGGGCACCGGGTTTGGAAATTGCTCAAATGGTACATGAGCAGCTTTCAGTACGATTGTTTATGTCATAATTTAACAAGATATGAAAGGATGAATAAGATGAGTGAACCAATTAAAATCGGTATCGGAGGACCTGTAGGTGCAGGCAAAACATTATTAGTAGACAAATTAACAAGGGTGTTAATGGATGAGCTTGAAGTTGCGGTCATTACAAATGATATATATACAAAAGAAGATGCTCAGTTTTTAATAAAAAACGGTGCATTACCAGAAGATCGAATTATTGGTGTTGAAACAGGTGGATGCCCTCATACTGCCATTCGTGAAGATGCCTCAATGAATTTTGCGGCAATAGATGAATTAAATGAGCGTCACCCGAATCTTGACCTTATTTTTGTGGAAAGCGGTGGAGATAATCTAGCTGCAACCTTTAGTCCTGAGCTAGTAGATTTTTCTATTTATATTATTGATGTTGCACAAGGGGAAAAAATCCCCCGTAAAGGTGGTCAGGGGATGATCAAGTCTGACTTATTTATTATCAATAAAATTGATTTAGCACCTTATGTTGGGGCTGATCTTGAGATTATGAGAAAAGACACACTATCATCAAGAGGAGATCGTCCATATATTTTTACAAATCTTAAAGATGGAACAGGTGTTAATGAGGTAGTGGATTGGATTCGTAAGGAAGCATTTTTGGTTGGTCTTGAAGCATGACGTATACAGGGTACCTTCAGCTTGAGGTAGAGAAAAAACAAAATAAATCTGTGATTAGTAATAGTTTTTTCGATGGCGTGTTAAAAATAACACGTCCGACCTATCTTCCTGAAGGTCTGCCTCTTTTAACACTTATCCATGTGGGTGGTGGCTATGTTGACGGTGACTCCTATAAAACCGAGGTTGTAGTAGGTGAAGGGGCAAAGCTAGCTTTAACTACGCAAGCTTCCACAAAGGTTTATAAGTCACCTCGATTAGGTGTAACTCAAGACATGGATTATTTTTTGAAAAATAATAGTGAGCTATATGTGAAACAAGATTCATTAATTCCCTATAAAGATGCTAATTTTTCACAACAAACGAATGTGTATATGGAATCATCTTCAACCTTTTATTATACAGATGTGATCACACCCGGATGGTCTGAAAATGGGAAGCTTTTTCAGTATAAAAAGGTGGCTTCAAAAATGAAAATCTTTATTGATGGCAAGCTTCAGGTATTTGACCATCAATTGTTAGTTCCGGATCAAAATCTTCATCAATTCATGCAACTCGAAGGATATACCCATTTAGGAACCTTGTTTATGATTCATCCTCATGTAAATGAAACGTTAATAGAGAAAATTAGAGAGGCTTTATCTTCTTCTATAGATGCTAGATTTGGGATAAGCTTATTGAATATTCCAGGCTTGGCATTAAGAGTACTAGCTAACAGTACACCTGCAATAGAAATGATCTTTAGTGTGTGTGAAACTTTAATCCGAAAAGAATTGGATGAAAAAGAAATGATAGAGTGGAGAAAATGGTAATAGATTAGAGAGAACGCTTATATGCTTACGCTTCTTCTATACCTTTTTAAACAAGATCATCTTCCAAAAGCCTGATATTCATAGTATGATAGTCTTAGTTAGAAAGAAACCTCAGGGGATTTATGGAGGAGATTATAAGATGGATATTTCGAAAGTAGTTGTTTTTCGAACAAGAGATGAAGAATACGGAATGCCAATTGAACACGTGATTTCTATAGAAAAGCTAGAGGATATCAACGTTATTCCAAATATGCCTTATTATATGAAGGGTGTTGTAAAGGTTAGAGGAGAGTTGATTCCTGTACTAGATACACATCAAATTTTTCATCGTCAACATATGACAATGGATGAAGATGTAAAATTAATTGTTATTCAATCAGACGATATTTCTGCAGCTCTAATTGTTAAAGAGGCAAAGGAAATCTTAGATGTTCAAGAAGATCAGTTAAAATCCATTAGCATCGGAGCTTTTCAAGCTACAAAATACTTTGAAGCAGTGGCAAGTTTAGAAGATCGTTTGATTACGATTATTAACCCGACTCTTCTTTTAGCAAGTCTAGAAAACTTTACTGTTGTAAAAGAAGGAATGCTGAGTCACCAATCTTAATAATTGGTGGCTTTTTTATTTGCGTAATATAAGGAAAAGAGAAAAAGTAAACTCCTCATGAGCATGCTTATACATTAACATGGTAAACTAATGATAATGATTTTATATGTGTGGTGGAAAGATGGCGGAGCAACCTGTAAATCAAAGAAGAATTATTTTACATGTTGATATGAATAGCTTTTATGCTTCAGTGGAAATGGCATTTGATCCTTCTCTTAAAGGAAAGCCTTTAGCAATAGCAGGGAATGTTGAGGAACGAAAAGGAATTATTGTTACATGCAGCTATGAAGCACGTTCGAAGGGTGTAAAAGCAACTATGCCTCTTTGGCAAGCTCGTAAGCTTTGTCCTGAATTAATTGTAAGAAAACCAAACTTTGATCGATATCGAACAGCATCTCGTGCAATGTTTGAATTATTAAGGGAATATACAGAATTAGTAGAGCCTGTTTCAATTGATGAAGGTTATATGGACTTAAGTGAATTTCCTGGATCAAAACCACTAGAGATTGCAAGTTCTATTCAAAATAGGCTTTTGGAGGAACTGTTGCTGCCCTGTAGTATTGGAATTGCTCCCAATAAGTTTCTAGCTAAAATGGCATCAAATATGAAAAAGCCACTTGGAATTACGATTTTAAGGAAAAGAGATTTATCGAATAAATTATGGCCTCTGGCAGCAAACGAAATGCATGGTATCGGTGAGAAAACAGCTGAAAAGCTAAAAACAATAGGGATTCATACTATTTATGATTTAGCACATGCTGATATAGGGGAAGTAAAAAGCTTACTGGGTATTAACGGTGAACGTCTCATACAAAGAGCGAACGGAAACGATTTAAGAGAAGTTAACCCTAATTCAATCTATGATTTTAAGAGCATTGGTAATTCTACTACGTTGTCTAAGGATACGACGAATGAAACTCAAATTAATGAAGTGTTAAGAAAGTTAGCTCATTCCGTATCTCTTCGAATGAAAAGGAAAGAAGTTTTAGCTAACAAAATTTTTGTCACAATTCGTTATAGTAACTTAAAAACAATTACAAGAAGTAAAACAATGAAAAACCCTGTTGGAGAAGAGGATGATATTTATCATGAAGCAAAAGATCTCTTTTTCAATCACTGGAATGAAGAGCCTATTCGATTACTTGGCATAACTGGACAGGATTTAGTTGAAAGGGAAGATGCAGTAAAGCAATTGGATTTGTTCTCATTTGAAAATGATGCAAAAGACGAACCGATACTTTCCGTTATTGATCAGATCAATCAAAAATACGGAAGTCAGCTTATTAAACGTGGAGTAAAAGGAAAACAAGAGGAACCTGGAACACCGGGAATAAGCTTTAATAAAGATTTTTTGAGTTAGTAAACGATTACATAAGATAAGTCACTTGAAATGTAGCTGAAAAATGTGGTATTTTCAAAGTTGAAGTTAAATGAAATAATTCGAATAATGTGTCAATTTATCATTTATTGGCGGAAAACTAAACTTTTTTAGGTTATGATAGTAATTGGATGATTGTTTAGTTTTACATACTATAAGGATTAGAAGGGACGTAAGCGAATGTCGAAACAACAAATTGGTGTTATTGGTTTGGCTGTAATGGGTAAAAACTTAGCTTTAAATATTGAAAGTCGTGGATTTTCAGTATCTGTTTTCAACCGTTCAGCAGAAAAAACTGAGGAATTTTTAACAGAAGCAAAAGGGAAAAACGTGGTGGGTACATACAGTATTGAAGAATTTGTTCAATCATTAGAAACTCCACGAAAAATTCTTTTAATGGTTAAAGCTGGTGTACCAACTGATGCAACAATCGAACAGCTTCTACCACATCTTGATAAAGGTGATATTTTAATTGACGGTGGTAACACACTATATACAGATACACAACGTCGTAACAAAGAACTAGCTGAGAGTGGAATCCATTTCATAGGTACAGGCGTTTCAGGTGGAGAAGAAGGCGCGTTAAAAGGACCTTCTATTATGCCAGGTGGACAGAAAGAAGCGTTTGATTTAGTTCAACCAATTCTTGAAGCTATTTCTGCGAAAGTAAATGGCGATCCTTGCTGTACGTATATTGGTCCAGATGGAGCTGGACACTATGTGAAAATGGTTCATAACGGAATTGAGTATGGAGATATGCAGTTAATTTCTGAAGCATATTTCTTATTGAAAAATGTATTAGGTTTAACGGCAGACGAGCTTCATGAAGTATTTGCTGAGTGGAACAAAGGTGAGCTTGACAGTTACTTAATTGAAATTACAGCAGATATTTTCACAAAGAAAGATGATGAAACTGGAAAACCTCTAGTGGACGTTATTCTTGATACAGCAGGTCAAAAAGGGACAGGTAAATGGACGAGTAAGAGTGCTCTTGACCTAGGTGTACCTCTTCCAATTATTACTGAATCAGTATTTGCTCGTTTCATTTCAGCTATGAAAGAAGAGCGTCAAAAAGCTAGCAAAATTCTTTCAGGTCCAGCTGCTAAAAAATATGAGGGTAACAAAGAAGAGCTTATTGAAGCGGTTCGTAGAGCTTTATATATGAGTAAGATTGTTTCTTATGCTCAAGGTTTTGCTCAAATGAGAGCAGCTTCTGAAGAGTATAACTGGGATTTAAAATATGGTGATATTGCGATGATCTTCCGTGGTGGATGTATTATCCGTGCAGCTTTCCTACAAAAAATTAAAGATGCATATGATAAAGAACCACAATTAGCAAACCTATTACTAGATGATTATTTCAAAGAAATTGTTGAAGGGTATCAAGGTGCACTTCGTCAAATCTTAACTGTAGCAATTGAAAATGGAGTTCCAGTACCATGCTTCTCATCTGCACTTGCTTACTATGATAGCTATCGTACTGAAACGCTTCCTGCGAACCTTTTACAAGCACAACGTGACTACTTTGGTGCTCACACTTATCAACGTGTTGATAAAGAAGGTATTTTCCATACTGAGTGGATGGAAAAATAATATTTGTAAACAAGAAGACAGAGTCCGCTCTGTCTTTTTTTTGTTACCTAAAATCCTATAAATTACATAATGTAAGCCTTTACATCATGTAATTACCATGGTATATTCAGGTAGCGAGTTATCTTTTTAGAAGATAAATGCATTTTAATTACATAGGAGTTGATGGTATAAGTGGAAAAATATTTTGAATTTTATCCAAAACGTGTACCGAAAGAATTAACACTCCCAGAAACAACCCTCATTGAAAACTTAGAAATATCTTCAAGACGTTATCCTGATAAAACTGCCCTTAATTATTATGGAAAAAAGATTTCGTATCGAGAACTATATTCAGAGGTTCTTAGTTTAGCTGGATATCTTCAAGCAAACAATGTGAAAAAAGGAGATCGTGTTCTCCTTTATATGCAAAACTCTCCACAATGGATCATTTCATTTTATGCAGTTGCTCGAGCAGGAGCAGTCGTAATTCCAATAAACCCCATGAATACAAGTGAAGAATTAGCCTTTTATGTAAAGGATTGTGAAATAAAAACAGCTATTGTTTCGCAGGAGCTTTTTGAAAATGTCCGAGCATTAATGAACAAAAGCACAATCGAGCATGTTGTTGTAGGAACATACTCTGATTATATTGATTCAGAACCTAATTTGAATCTTCCACAAGAGGTTTGTGCTCTTCGTCAGGAACTTCCACCAGAATATACTCCATGGCACGAGGCTCTCTCAGCTAGATATTCACCTAAAGAAGTGGATGTAAGTGCTGATGACTTAGTTGTTATGCCTTATACGTCTGGAACAACTGGTACTCCAAAGGGATGTATGCATACCCATAAAACGGTCCAAGCAAATATTATTACGGTTGGTGTATGGCAAAGTGTAACAAGCGAATCGGTGCATTTATTAACACTTCCGTTATTTCATGTAACGGGTATGCTTCATAGTTGTCATGGTCCGTTATCAGGTGGTTGTGAAATCGTCATTATGACAAGATGGGATAGAGAACTTGCAAGGATACTAATCGAACGGTACGGTGTTACACATTGGACGAATATAAGTACGATGTTAATAGACTTTTTGGCAAACCCTAATCTTATCAAAGATTCTCTTAAAACGTTGGAGGTGATTGGTGGAGGTGGTGCTCCGTTACCTGAGGCTGTTGGAGAGAAATTATATAATTTAGCCGGTATTAGATATGCAGAAGGTTATGGACTTTCTGAAACAATTGCTCACACTCACTTTAACCCACCAGATCGGCCTAAGTTGCAATGTCTCGGGATTCCATCTCCAAATACTCAATCCAAAATCATAGATCCACTCACTTTACAAGAACTAGGGCCAAATCAAGAAGGAGAGATTGTTGTCCGGGGCCCTCAGGTGTTTAAAGGGTATTATAACCGACCAGAAGAGAATGTTAATGCGTTTATAACCATTGAAGGTAAAACGTTCTTTAGAACGGGCGATATCGCAAAATATGACGATGAAGGCTATTATTTTATCGTAGATCGTATTAAGAGAATGATTAATGCATCAGGATTTAAAGTGTGGCCAACTGAAGTTGAATCAAAACTTTATAGACACCCTGCTGTCCAACAGGCTTGTGTTGTTGGTGTACCTGATGAAAGAAAGGGTGAGCAGGTTAAGGCATTCATTGTTTTAAATGAAGAAAATAAGGGCAAAGTTACGGAACAAGACATCATTGATTGGTCTAAAACACAATTAGCTGCTTATAAGTATCCTAGAGTGATAGAATTCAGAGACAAACTCCCGACAACGAGCAGTGGAAAGTTATTATGGAGAAAACTGCAGGAAGAAGAAAGAAACAAGTTAGTCGCGGGGGGAGAAAAATGATGATGAAAGTTGAGACGGTAACAGGTCCTATTGCCTTAGATCAGTTAGGGAAAACATTAAGTCATGAACACTTTGTATTTGGATATCCTGGTTACAATGGCGATAGTACTTTAGGTAGATTTGATTATAACCATGCTTTAACAATCGGTATACAAGTAGCGGAAAAGATCATGAAACATGGTGTCAAAACGGTTCTTGATCCAACACCAAATGAGTGTGGTAGAAATGTTCGTTTATTAAGAGATATATCCATTCAAACAGGCCTTCAAATTGTATGTGGAACAGGCTTTTATTATGAAGGAGAAGGGGCGACTCCATATTTTAAAGCTCGTGCAGCGTTAGGTCCTGCAGAAGAGGAAATATATGAAATGTTTATAACAGAGCTTCAAAATGGCATAGAGGATACTGGAATTAAGCCAGGGTTTATTAAACTTGCATCAAGTAAAAATGTAATAACAGACTACGAAAAAATGTTTTTTAGGGCAGCAGCTAGAGCACACAAAGAAACAGGTACCATTATTTTAACTCATACTCAGGAAGGGACTATGGGTCCTGAACAAGCTGATCTTTTAATAGAGCTCGGTGTTGATCCAGATTGTGTAGTTATTGGGCATATGTGTGGAAATACAGACGTCGAGTATCATAGGAGAACTCTAGAAAAGGGTGTGCGTATTGGTTTTGACCGAATTGGACTTCAGGGGCTTGCAGGATGTCCTACAGATCAAGAACGATTGGCTGTTCTTGTTGAGTTATTAAAGGAGGGCTTTGAAAACAGAATCTTCTTAGCGCATGACTCCGTTAACATTTGGTTAGGAAGAGAGCTGGTGGTCCCGGAAGCAGCTATACCTTCAATCGCAAATTGGCATCCTACGCATATTTTTGAGAATATTGTTCCACAGCTAAGATCTTTGGGGATTACTGAACAGCAGTTGGAGATTCTGTTTACTGAAAACATCAAATCGTTATTTTCGATCTCATCAAAATTTGCAAACAAATGATTAAACGATAAAAGGAGCTGCTACTTATCGTAGCAGCTCAAGTTAAGGAGATTTAAGGTTTGCTTCTTACACAATCTATTTTATTCAAACAAGTTTTAATTTGTATGAGGCAAATAGACGAGCTCATTCGCACATTTTTGTTGTATGAGAGCGATATAAATACGCATCTAAAATACTCTGTACATAGAAAAGCCGATTAGATTTATCCTAACAGGTTCTGTTTTGAAGTACAAAATACAAATTAACATTGCTTTTCGTATAGTAATTCGCACTATAATTAAAAAGCATTTTGACAAGTAAATTCAGTAAAGAAAAATGCTTGGAAACATTAATGCTCCAAGCATTTTTTATACCAAGATAAGTACCCGTTTAAGCAAATTTCCA
>NZ_JBLUOI010000070.1:0-27366 GCF_048059995.1 Metabacillus sp. YM-086
GGTGGGGCACAACCTCTTGCTGTTACGATGAATGGCGGGGTTTGTCTTGCAATCGAAGTAGATGAAAGAAAAATTGACCGGAGAATAACAACGGGTTATTTGGACGTAAAAGCTTATTCGTTAGAGGAAGCGATACATGTAGCCGAAGAAGCGAAGAAAAATGGTAAAGCATTATCAATTGGTTTACTAGGTAATGCATCTGAACTGTTATATAACATGATTGAACGTAATTTTATTCCAGATATTTTGACTGATCAAACCTCTGCTCATGATCCATTGAACGGATATATCCCCACAGGAATGTCCCTGAAGCAAGCAGCTCAGCTACGAATTACAAATCCAAAAGAATATGTAAAGCTTTCGAAAGCTTCTATAGCCAATCATGTAAAAGCCATGCTCACAATGATGGATAAAGGAGCGGTCACCTTTGATTATGGAAACAATATTCGTCAGGTCGCTAAAGACGAAGGAGTAGAAAATGCTTATAAATTCCCAGGTTTCGTACCAGCTTATATTCGCCCGCAATTTTGTGAAGGAAAAGGTCCATTCCGCTGGGTAGCATTATCAGGTGATCCTGAGGATATTTATAAAACAGATGAAGCGATAATGCGTACGTTCAGTGAAAATAAGCACTTATGTAATTGGATTAAAATGGCTCAGGAAAAAATTAAATTTCAAGGCTTACCTTCGCGGATATGCTGGTTAGGCTACGGCGAACGGGCAAAATTCGGGAAAATTTTAAACAATATGGTAGCAAGTGGCGAACTAAAAGCACCAATTGTGATTGGGCGGGACCATTTAGATGCAGGCTCGGTAGCTTCGCCAAACCGTGAAACTGAGGCAATGAAGGATGGCTCAGATGCTGTGGCAGATTGGCCAATTTTAAACGCGATGATCAATGCGGTTGGTGGTGCCACATGGGTTTCTGTTCATCATGGTGGTGGAGTTGGAATGGGATATTCCATACATGCAGGTGTTGTTATTGTAGCGGACGGCACGAAAGAAGCTGAGCAAAGAATTCAACGTGTACTCACAACAGATCCAGGTATGGGTGTTGTTCGCCATGCTGATGCTGGCTACGAGCTGGCAATGAAAACAGCTCACCATCATAACATTCAAATGCCAATGCTTGAAAAGGGAGTTGATTCTTGTGAGTAAGCCGATCTGGATCAAACATGCTGCTCAATTGGCTACACTTGCTTCAAATATAGATGGACCTCGTTCAAAAAAAGCTATGTCTGAGCTCGGTATTATTGAAGATGGTAGCTTATGGATTGAATCAGGGGTTATCAAAGCAGTTGGTACAACAGACGAACTGGGGAATACCTATAGAAACGTAAAAGACTCCGCTGAAATCATAGATGCCTCAAATAGCTTGGTAACACCTGGCTTAGTTGATCCTCATACACATGTTGTTTATGGTGGCAGCAGGGAACGGGAATTTGAAATGAGGCTGCAAGGCTCAACCTACATGGACATCATGAATGAGGGAGGAGGAATTCATGCTACAACTAACATGACGAGAGAGGCAACGGAAAAGGAATTAATTCAACAAACAATAACCCGTCTAAATTCCTTCTTGGAGCATGGTGTAACAACAATTGAAGGAAAAAGCGGATATGGCTTAAACCTTAAAACAGAGCTAAAGCAACTCAAAGTCATGAAAGAGCTTCAACAAATGCACAGCATTGATTTGGTAGCAACCTTTATGGGAGCACATGCAGTGCCAAAAGAATTTAAAGGTCGTGAAGAAGAGTACGTCGATTTTATTATTTATGACATGTTACCAGTTATTGCACAGAAAAATCTTGCACAATTTATCGATGTTTTTTGTGAAAAAGGAGTTTTCACATTTGAGCAATCTAAACGAATAATAGAGGCTGGAAAGCACTATGGCTTGATACCAAAGATACATGCAGATGAAATTGTTAATACCAAAGGTGCAGAACTAGCTGCAGAAGTAGGAGCGATCTCCGCTGAACATTTACTTAAAACATCAAATCAAGGAATCGAAAAGATGGCTGAAGCAGGAACGATTGCTTGCTTACTACCTGCTACTGCTCTTTATCTTCGCGAACAATCAGCACAAGGGAGAAAAATGATTGATCATGGTGTGCCGGTTGCTATCTCAACCGATTGCAACCCAGGTTCTTCACCAACTACTTCCATGCCACTTGTGATGAACCTTGCCTGTATTAATATGAGGTTAACACCTGCCGAGGCCTTAACCGCAGCAACCTATAATGCAGCATGTGCTATTAACCAACAGCATAAAGTTGGTTCTTTAGAAGCTGGAAAGCAAGCTGATATTGTACGATGGAAGGTAAAAAACTATCAAGAATTACAATATCTATTCGGTGTTAATCATGTGAAAACGGTGTGGAAAAAGGGTGTGAAGGTGGTAGACAGATGAAAAAGCATTGGCTGAAACCACCAGAATGGTCTTGGAATTCTTTTAGTGATGAAAACCCAACATCGGTTTCTCAATGGATTAAGTCACTTCAAAGCTTTCAGGACATACCAGATTTAATCGTATACGGTGCACCAATTTCTCGTTCATCCATTAGTGTTTCGGGCGCATCATTATATCCTTCTGAATTTCGAAGAATGTGGAAAAGTTTTAGCACTTATAACATTGATGAAGATGTGGATCTTGCTTCTTTTAAAGTTGCCGATGCAGGTGATATTGACATGCATACAACAGATATTCCATTGTCACATCAAAGAATTCAGCAAACAACCGCATACCTTACCAAATGTTATCCAACTTCTCGAATATGTATGATAGGTGGTGATCATTCAACAACTGCTTGTGCCGTTCGAGGAATCAAAGAAATGTATCCATTTGAGAAAATCGGGATCTTACAGCTTGATACCCATCTTGATGTTCGAGATCCACGAATATTAGGTCCGGCGAATGGAACCCCCATACGTCAGTTGATTGACGACAATACTGTTATGGGAAAGCATATAATGAATATCGGGCCACACGGTTATTTTAATGCAAAATCACTTATTGATTACGCAAAGAAACATAGCATCAACATCATTACCTTACAAGCAGCGAGAAAAAAAGGTGTTTCCCAAACAGTGAAAGAATCTCTTCAGCATTTATCAAACTGTGTTGACCGAATTTACGTTACCGTTGATATGGATGTTCTTGATATTTCCTTTGCTCCTGGAGTACCAGCCTCTACACCGGGAGGTATGAGCACATCAGAATTATTTGATAGCTTAATAGAAATTGGGAAGGAACCAGCCGTTAAACATATAGATTTTGTTTGTTTAGATCCAAGTAAGGATTCATCTGTTCAAGAAACAGTGAAGATTGGCTGTTATGCATGGCTTCAGTATGTAACGGGGTGTGTGTTGCAAGATAAGGAATAGGGGGGACAGCTCATTTTAAAGATGGGCTGTTTTTTTATTCAGGGTGTGAGAAATATCACCGAGCTATCCATTATAACAAGGTAAACTTAACTCATAGGAAGAACCTTCCTTAAAAGAAAAGTAGGGAGAGATGATCATGAATATGGTCTATGAGAATATCCTTGTTGCAATTGATGGATCAAAAGAAGCTGAGTGGGCTTTTCGAAAGGCCGTTAGTATCGCAAAAAGAAACCATGCACACTTAATATTGTGTACAATTATTGATTCAAGAGAAGTAGTGTTAACATCCTATGGGTTACCAATCGAACCAGCATTTATTGAACATGCTGAAAATTTTTCACATTCTCTATTAACAAAATATAAAAATATCGCAATTGAAAACGGGTTATTAAATGTAGAAGCAATTATCGAATATGGCTCTCCAAAAGTAAAAATTGCAAAAGAAATTGCACCTGAAAAGAAGGTGGACTTAATCGTTTGTGGTGCAACAGGAATGAACGCCGTTGAAAGAATATTTGTCGGAAGTGTATCTGAACACATTTTACGATACGCAAACTGCGATGTATTGATCGTTCGAACAGAAAAAGAAGAAGAATAAAGTTTTAGGAGGAGTAGCAATGAATCTAATTATTCACAGCAAAAATCTTGAATTAACCGAAGCTTTAAAAACCTATGTTGATCAAAAAATTGGTTTGGTTATGGAACACTATTTTGAAGACATAACAACTTTCCAAATTCATATTAATTTATCTACCTTCAAAAATAATCACTGTATTGAAGTAACTATTCATCTTGGTGATATAACCATTCGAGCAGAAGAAAAAACAAACGATATGTATCAATCTATTGATCTAGTAGAAGAAAAATTAAAAAGACAAATTCGTAAATACAAAACAAGAAGAAATCGTAAGCTGCGAAAAGGAAAAATAATTGAACAAGCTCCAGTGTTCGAGATCCCGACAGCAGAGCAAGAGGAAGAGGAAATTGTTCGTATTAAACAATTTCAATTCAAACCGATGAGTACAGAAGAAGCGATACTACAAATGAATTTACTAGATCATCAGTTCTTTGTCTATCAAGATGCGGAAACAGATCAATTTAGTATCGTATACAAACGGAAAAACGGTCAGTATGGGTTGATTATTTCTGATGAAAAAATTGCTGTGAACATGTAATTTAAGAAAGTTCCTCATAAGAGGGAATTGCTGATATATGGCAGTTCCTTTTTAGATTGGAGAATGACCATTCTTGTCTAATTGAAGATAAATGTTAGAAACACTATTTTTTTAGGTAACTCCTCCATTTCTCATTTATATTATTCTTGTTATTTAGTATAATAAGTTCAATCCTAGTAAGTTAGATGATTATACAAAGAACTCCCTTTAAAATAACTGAAATTTTGAGTGAAACTACATATCTTATTAAAAAATAGTAGACTACAATAAATTACAAGATCTATTGTAAGCGGTAACATATTTTGATATTAAATAAAATATGAGGGGGATTGGAAATGTATAAATTGCCAAATGGTGAAGAGATTTTTATCATTGATGCTCATATTGCTTTATGGGATGGCAGTAAAGAAAATCAGTTGAACATTCACGGTGATCAATTTATAAGTTGCTTCTATGATTATCATACTAACTTAAGTCCAGATGAGTATATTTGGCCAAAGGAAAAATTTTTAAAATACGACCCTGAAACACTCGTGAAGGATGTTTTTATCAAGGGATATTCAGACATCGCCATTTTCCAACCTGTATATTTAAAAGAATTTTATAAAAATGGATTTGGAGATTTTGATGCAAATGAGGAATTGGCAAAGAAATATAAAAATCGATTTATTTGTAACGGTACATTTGATCCAAGACACGGAGAACGTGGACTTGAACAATTAGAAGAAAATAAAGAAAAGTACAATTGGCAAGGGGTAAAACTATATACAGCCGATTGGTATGGTGATTCAAAAGGATATAAACTATCAGATCCATGGGCTAAGCGATACTTAGAAAAATGTTTAGAACTTGGGATTAAGAATATTCACGTGCATAAAGGACCTACTATTACTCCACTAAATCGCGATGCATTTGACGTAGCAGATATTGATGATGCAGCATCCACCTTTCCAGATTTAAACTTCATTGTTGAACACGTTGGTTTACCTAGATTAGAAGATTTTTGTTGGATTGCTACACAAGAAAAGAATGTATATGGTGGTTTAGCTGTTGCCATGCCGTTTATTCATTCGAGACCCCGTTATTTTGCAGAAATTATTAGTGAATTACTCTATTGGATTGGAGAAGACCGTATTTTATTCGGTAGTGACTATGCTATTTGGGAACCTGGCTGGCTTATCGAGAAATTCATTGAAATGGAGCTACCTGATGATATTCAAAAAGAAACAGGTGCAAACCTGGACTTGAATGTAAAAAAGAAAATCTTAGGTGAAAATGTTGCAGCTTTATATAATATTGACATTGAAGCCCATAAGAAGTTACTTAAAGACTGTTCGCTAGCTAATCATTTTGCTTAAACCTTGAACCGAAAAAGGAGAGGGGATCGTATGGAAAAGGAGAAGCAAGTATATCAAATGCTTGATCAAGTATACGACCCGGAACTTGATCAGCCCTTAACAGAATTAGGATTTATCGATCATATCGTCATTGAAGGTTCAATTGTGGAAGTTATCTTTCGTTTACCGACTTATTGGTGCTCACCAAACTTTGCTTACATCATGGCGGAGGATATTCATAAGTATGTATCATCACTTAATTGGGTGGAAGAAGTAAAAGTGAACCTAATTGATCACTGTGCATCCAATGAAATTAACCAAGGTGTTACAAAAGGAAAAGCATTCAGTGAATCACTTACCGCTTTTAGCGGGTCTGACGGTGATTTGGATGAACTACGTAAAACATTTCAAATAAAGGCGTTTTATGCAAGGCAAGAAAAAATGATCAAACACCTCCTTTATCAATTAGACATGACTAAGGAGAAGATCGTCAGTATATTACATTCGGATTTAATATCTCTTAATCTATCAAAAGAAGGTCAATTGATTAGGACAAAGTATTTTGAAAAGAAAAACCTTTTCAATCACTCTAGTCCACTTGCCTTCACAACACCAGAAGGGGAATCCCTTACTATTGAATCATTTTCAGATTATTTACTTGGTGCTAAAAGAACAAGATTAAGCATGGAATTCAATGGTCACTATTGTAGAGGTTTACTAGAAGCAAGATACAAACTGCCGTCTATAAAAGAGCAAGAAAGCACAATTAATAACTGAATATTTAGAATGTTAATGCATTCTTAATATAAAATTAATTTGTAAAGGGGAACTGTAAACATGAGTAAAAATGTACTAATTGTAACTGGTGATGCTGTGGATTGCTTAGAAATTTACTATCCTTACTATCGCTGCATTGAAGAAAATATATCAGTGACAATCGCTTCTCCAACGAAGAAGAAGCTTCAAACCGTCTGTCATGATTTTCTTCCTGAAATGGAGACTTTCACTGAAAAACTAGGCTATAAAATTGAATCTCATGCATCTGTTGATGACATTAACCCTGCAGATTATGATGGTCTTATTATCCCTGGTGGACGTGCGCCGGAATACATTCGTATGAATCCAAAAGTACAAGAGATCACTGCACATTTTCTAAAAGAAGATAAACCAATGGGAGTTATATGTCATGGTCAACAAGTACTTACAACTGTTCGTGAGCATATTAAAGGACGTGAAATGACTGCCTATACAGCTTGTCGTCCTGAAATTGAAGCTGCTGGAGCTACATATATCGAAGAAATGTTACATGTAGATGGCAATTTAGTAACAGGTCATGCTTGGCCAGACCTGCCAAGATTTATGAAAGAATTTTTCAATATTCTTAATGTGAAGGAAGAAGCAAGCGTATAAATGAATAATCCAAGAGACTGTGGAGGTTTCCTCTACAGTCTTTTTTAAAAAGGGTTTATTTATATTGCTATTGCTTACAATTAGTTTCCAGACTTGTGCAGGTGAGAGATTTTTATATCGAGATTATTCTCAATCTAATATGCAAAGGATATGATTTTAATATGCGGCTTGTCCCTGAATTAGCAAAAAAAATTGTTAATGAAGTACAGCTTGTAATGACAGAAGATACCATTGTTGTAGATCAGAATGGCTACATTATCGCTTCGACAGATTCAAATAGAGTAGGAACCTTTCACGAAGGGGCAAATATCGTGATGAAAACAAAGAAAAAACTTTATATTAATGAAGAATTCGCTACTCATTTACAGGGGGTAAAACCTGGAATTAATTTACCGATTATCTATGAAAATGATGTCATTGGTGTGATTGGAATAACTGGGATTCCAAAAGACATAGAACCTTTTGCAGAACTTATTAGAAGAATGACAGAACTCATCATCAGAGAGGCAAATTATATTGAAAAAAAAGAATGGAAAACAAGAGGGCTAGAATCCTTTTTCTATGAATGGTTATACAATCAAGACGTTGATGAGGAATTTATTCACCGAGGGGAGATTCTTGGAATCTCATTTAACAATGCATATCTATGTATCCTTATCCAACTCGATTCTCAATTATCTCAAGAAAAATTAAAGAACATCCAATTTTTATTAAATAGTTGGTTTACAACTGAGTTACTCAGAGATCAAGATGACTATTTAGTCCAATGGGGACAAGACCGATTTGTATTATTAAAAAGCGCAAAAAGGGTAATTTCAATGACTGGATTACAATTTATGCTAGAAACTTGTAAGCAATATTTTGCTAATCATCACCAAACAAACTTATCAATCGGTGTAGGAAAAACAGTTGAATCCAAATATATTTATTCGTCATATCAAGAAGCGAAAAAGGCTCTAAAAGTCGCAGAAAAAAATAATTCTGTTGTCTTTTACGACTCTTTATTGTTAGAGATTATTCTAGAGGAAATAAACGAAAAGACTAAAAATGAATTCATTCATCGAGTTTTGTCTAGTATCAAAGAGGACGATGATTTAATTGAAACTTTAAAAACTTATTTTTATTATAATCAATCTTTAAAGAATACAGCTGATGCATTACATATTCATATTAATACTTTACATTATCGACTGAAACAAATTAGAGATATAACAAACATCGATCCAAAAAGTGCTGAAGGAACAACTTTATTTTATATTGCCCTTTCCTATTATCAATTAGATAAACAACCAAAAACTCAACATGTTTTCTAGCTATTTTCGTATTTTTCTCCATCGTTCTCATCGTTTTCTACCATTATAATTAGGTCAAAGAGATAAAGTAGGGGGAATTTCAATGCTTGATACTTCCATAAAAAAACAATTTATAAAAATTGTTGGAGACAAATATTTTCAAGATACAGCTGAGGCTAGACTCGTATACTCTTACGACGCTACACCGAATTTTCAATCATTGCCAGACGCTGTAATCATGCCCGAAAACACTCTGCAAATTCAGCAAATTATGAAACTATGCAATGATGCCAAAATTCCAATTGTCCCGAGAGGTTCAGGTACAAATTTAAGTGCTGGTACATGTCCAACGCACGGAGGGATTGTTTTAACATTTAACCGAATGAATCAAATTTTAGAAATTGATGAAGACAATCTAACAGTTACTGTCCAACCTGGGGTTATTACATTAGATATGATTCATGCCGTAGAGGAAAAGGGATTATTTTACCCAC
Source organism: Metabacillus sp. YM-086 (assembly GCF_048059995.1). Taxonomy (NCBI): domain Bacteria; kingdom Bacillati; phylum Bacillota; class Bacilli; order Caryophanales; family Bacillaceae; genus Metabacillus; species Metabacillus sp. YM-086. The sequence goes on from NZ_JBLUOI010000070.1 coordinate 9,096, forward strand.
CAGATCCAAGCTCAATGAAAATCTCAACAGTAGGCGGCAACATAAATGAATGCTCTGGTGGTCTTCGAGGATTAAAATATGGAGTAACAAAGGATTATGTATTAGGACTTAAGGTTGTACTTCCGAATGGAGAGGTCGTTCATACAGGTGGAAAGCTTGCAAAGGATGTTGCTGGTTACGATTTAACAAATTTATTCGTTGGATCTGAAGGTACACTCGGAATTGTCACCGAGGCTACATTAAAGTTGATACCAATCCCCGAAACGAAAAAAACACTGTTAGCCTTATTTCAAGATATGGATGCTGCAGCTAAAACGGTATCCGCCATCATTGCGAATAAAATCATTCCAGCTACATTAGAATTTCTAGATCAATCAACATGTGAGGTAGTGGAAGAATTTGCAAAAGTCGGTCTTCCAACAGATGTTAAGGCTGTTCTGTTAATTGAACAAGATGGTCCTTCCGAAATTGTAGACAGAGATGTTCAACATATTTTGAAAATTTGTCATGAAGGAAATGCTGTTTCAGTAAAATTAGCGAAAACAAAAGAAGAGGCTGAGGGTTTAAGTACAGCACGGAGAGCAGCATTATCTGCCCTCGCACGTTTAAAACCAACAACCATTCTAGAGGATGCGACTGTTCCTCGCTCGAAAATAAGCGAAATGGTTGCAGCGATTAATGAAATTGCAGAAAAATATTCTTTAAAAATCTGTACTTTTGGTCATGCAGGAGATGGAAATTTGCACCCAACTTGTTTAACAGATGCTCGAGATACTGAAGAAATTCACAAAGTAGAATTAGCTTTTGAAGAGATATTTTCAAAAGCAATAGAATTAGGTGGCACGATTACGGGGGAGCATGGAGTAGGAGAGATGAAATCACCATATTTAGCATGGAAAATTGGAGATAGTGGGGTATCAGTTATGAAAGCAATTAAACAGGCTTTTGACCCAAACGGCATCATGAATCCTGGAAAAATGTTTGCAAAAGATACTCGTAAAAGAGTGGTGGTAAATACATGAAACAATCTGTGAAGGAAGACATTCAGAAAGGTTTTCAAGAACGATTAAATTATGATGAACTCATGAATTGTATGCGATGTGGATTTTGCCTGCCTTCATGCCCAACGTATGGACAGACAAATCAATATGAAGCTTCCTCACCCAGAGGAAGAATTGCCCTTATGAAAGGCGTAGTTGACGGTTTGATAGAGCCTGATGCAACCATTGAAAGACAGTTAAATCAATGCTTAGGCTGTCGCGCTTGTGAACCTGTTTGTCCCTCTGGTGTAAAATATGGTCATTTACTTGAAGAAGCACGCGATGTGATTCAACAAAAAAAGAAACATACATGGCCAGTCCGAGTTTTAAGACATTTTATATTTGATGAACTATTTCCCAAAAAAGAAAGAATTAAAAAAGTTCATCATCTTCTTTCAATTTATCAGCAAAGTGGTATTCAAACCTTTTTTCACAAAACAAAGCTACTGTCATTACTCCCTGGGAACCTAGAACAATTTGAAAAGGCTTTACCTATAGTTCCTTCTAAGAATGAAATGAACAATAGGCCAACTTATCTAAAAGCCAAGAACCAAACGAAGCGAAGAGTAGCTTTTTTTTCCGGTTGTTTAATGGACACTATGTTTATGAAAATAAATGATGCTACGTTAAAACTTTTACAACAAGCGGGATGTGACATCTTTATTCCAGAACAACAGGGCTGTTGTGGAGCTCTACATGCACACAGTGGTGAGAAAAAGACCGCTAAACAACTTGCAAAAATAAACATTGAAGCGTTTGAAACTTTAGATATAGACGATATTGTTCTTAATGCAGGTGGTTGCGGTGCTCTTTTAATCGAATATGATCATCTTTTAAGAGATGAACCTGAATGGCAGAAAAGAGCCGAAAAATTCGCCGAAAAAGTAAAGGATTTTTCTGAAATTTTAATTGAACTTAAATTTAATGAAGATCATTATTTATCACTACCTGATCAAACGGTTACATACCAAGATTCTTGTCATTTAAGAAATGTAATGAAAACATCGAGTGCACCAAGAAAATTACTTAGAGCCATTGATGGTACATTCTATAAAGAAATGAAAGGGGCTGATCAATGCTGTGGTTCTGCAGGTGTATATAATTTAACGGAACAAAAGATGTCGATGCAGATATTAGATGATAAAATGATCAAGGTAAAAGAAACGAAAGCACAGACGATTGTAACTTCAAACCCTGGGTGCTTGTTACAAATGAGGTTAGGTATTATTAGAGAAGGATTACAAGATTCAGTAAGAGCGGTTCACTTGGCAGAGCTACTAGCAGAATCAATTAAAGAGTGAAGACAAAAAGGAACTGCCTGATTATTAGGTTTTCCAGCTTTCTCAATAACACGGTCTTGGTTAATTGCTTTGAAGGCGTTCTTGATAAGCTCGTGTTTCTTGCGAAAAAAGACTGTAAACAAACTTGATCATCTCGAGTTTGTCTACAGTCAGTCATGAAATATTAAGAGCTAACAAGTTTCTCAAAAATGATCTCATAATATGCCGCTGAACCATATGCAGCGGTGCCGGGTGCAAAAATTTGAACCAGTCTCCAACCGTCTTTTGCATGTTGTTCAATGATCTCCTGATATTCAGCCTTAGGTTTACCACTCCACTTCCCAATTTCAACTTTTTCAAATTTATATTCAAACATTGTTCATTCCTCCTAGTTTTTTCTCCTATTATCTACGAATAAAGAATCAGATGCGTTTCATTTTTCTTATATCGTGCAAAAAATCAAAACTAGTAAGCTATCTATTGATCACTTTTACTAGTATATAAAAACTCTTTCATTCGACATCATTCGATATTTTAAGATAATTTTAGCAATATTCAAAAGATAGAGAACATATAAATTTCTTTTGAAGGTATTAGGTTAATGATAGAGAAAACCCTTACAAACCAAAACTACTTTACCTACTTAACCTATGTCACTCTATCTCACATATCATTTGACAAATCTACCATTACCTATGGTAGTATAATTATGTGTTTACACAAAATTACCAATAAAAGGGGGCTTTACAAATATGATGAAGAAATTTCGTAGTAGTTTTCTGTTCATCATGATCTTATCACTTATGATGGTCATTGCTGCATGTGGCGGCGGGACTGGAGGCGGTGATGAGGGAGCTACAGGTGGAGAAGAAGGTAATGACACAGGTGGCGAAACTCAAAACCTTAGTCTTTTAACTGGTGGTACTGGTGGTACATATTATCCACTTGGTGGACAACTCGGAAACATCATTTCTGAAAACACAGATGCAAACATAACACCACAAACATCAGGAGCATCTGCGGAGAATATGGAGACATTAAGAAATGGCGAAGCAGAGCTTGCTTTCACGCAAACAGACATTGCTTCATATGCTCTTGAAGGAAAAGAAATGTTTAAAGATGCACCGATTGATAACGTTCAAGCAATTGGTTCACTTTACCCAGAAACAGTTCAGCTTGTGACAACTGCTGATAGCGGAATCACATCTGTTGAAGATTTAAAAGGGAAAACTGTTTCTGTAGGTGCACCAGGTTCTGGAGCTTACATCAATGCCATCCAAGTTCTTGAAATTCACGGCTTAACGGTTGATGACATTAAAGCACAAAACCTATCATTTGATGAATCAACAGACGGAATTCAAGCAGGAAACATTGATGCTGCATTTATTACAGCTGGGACTCCAACTGGTGCTGTTGAAGCATTATCAGCACAAGATGATGTTGTAATCGTTCCAATCGCAGAAGAGAAGGTTCAAGAGCTAGTAGAAAAATATCCTTACTATGCGGCAGACACTGTTCCTAGTGGAACGTATAACATCGAAGCTGATGTTAGTACAGTTGCTGTTAAGGCAATGCTAGTTGCATCAAAAGACCTTGATGAAAACTTAGTGTATGAGATGACAAAAGCTTTATTTGATAACACTGACAAAATCACTCATGCAAAAGGTGAGTTCATTACACCTGAATCAGCACTAGAAGGAATTGGAGATATGGAACTTCATCCTGGAGCTGCTAAGTACTTTGAAGAAAAAGGCGTTTCGAAATAACATGTCTAAGAATCGGTAGATCGTATGATGCGGTCTATCGATTTCATTTGCAATGCTTTAAAGGGTGGTTCTATGAGGCTTAAGATAACTCTAGTAATTGTACCTCTACTCTTGCTTATCACTTTGCTCGTTTTCATTCCTTTTAAACAAACTCTTGTTTTTACTTATGAAAACGAAGAAAAACTACTTGCATATCTACCTTTTGAGAAAGATCATTCCTTTCAAATAAAATATACACATTCCATTCATCTTTCAGATGTTATTGAAACCTACACACTTACTAAAAAGCAAATTATCTTAACTGAACTTTCTTACAAAGATTTTGCAATAGGCATGCCTTCTAATGCAGAAGGAGATGAGGTATTTGAAGAAAAAAATGGTACATACTACATAAAGAATATGAACCGTGCTTTCCCATTTATTGATCTTCGTCTCGGGCAGGTAAGAGCGGATCATCGAATTATTTATAAGGACCACACATATACATTATCAAATTTTATTAAACCTGGAACATGGGTGCGAATGTCATCTAAAAAAATGTCATTATGGGAACTATTGAAAGGAGTGAACATAAGTGGTTGATGAAAATAAAACGTTAAATGAAGAAGAACAACAGGCATTATTGGAAAAATATGATCCTGAAGCCGGTACACGTAAATTAACTGGTATCATTGGCTGGATTGCCTTTATTGGACTGCTATCATTCTCACTATTTCAATTATATACAGCCATTTTCGGTGTTTTTACAGCACAAATTCAGCGTACCATTCACTTAGGGTTTGCCTTATCCTTAATTTTTTTACTTTTTCCTGCTAATAGGAAAAAACGTCAAAAAGGTAAGCTTCAAATTGCATGGTATGATGGCATATTAGCTCTCCTTAGTGTTGGTATAGGAGCTTATTGGCCAATTAATTTTAATGATTTGGTTATGAGCGTTGGGCGTCTATCACAAATGGATTTTATCGTCGGTATCATCGCGATATTATTAGTGTTGGAAGCAACACGAAGAGCAGTTGGTCTTCCGATTACTATTATTGCCCTTATCTTCTTGGTGTATGGACTTTATGGGCAGTATATGCCAGGTTTCCTTGCACACAGAGGATTAACACTTGAGCGATTAGTACAAACAATGTTCTTTACTACTGAGGGGATATTAGGAACACCACTTGCCGTATCCTCAACATTTATTTTCCTATTTCTCTTGTTCGGAGCATTTTTAGTGAGAACTGGGGTAGGACAATATTTTAATGATTTGGCTGTTTCCATTGCGGGGCGCAGAACTGGTGGACCAGCTAAAGTTGCGATTTTCTCAAGTGCCCTACAAGGAACGATAAGTGGTAGCTCCGTTGCGAACGTTGTTACCTCTGGTTCGTTTACGATCCCAATGATGAAAAAGCTTGGATATAAAAAAGAGTTTGCTGGAGCTGTAGAAGCTGCTGCATCAACAGGTGGTCAGCTTATGCCTCCTATAATGGGTGCCGCTGCCTTTCTAATGGTTGAATTTATCGGCGGTATCACGTATTGGGAAATAGCAAAAGCTGCTGCAATCCCTGCCGTTCTATATTTTGCAGGAATTTGGATTATGACTCATTTTGAAGCGAAACGAATTGGTCTTCGCGGGTTAACAAAAGAAGAAATGCCGGATCGAAAAGAAGTGTTAAAAAATATTTACTTGCTACTTCCAATTATTGCGGTCATCGTATTATTAATGTCAGGAATTATTGTTACACATGCTGCATTATATGCGATTTTAGTAGCGATAATCGTAGGGTTATTTAATAAAGCAACGAGAATGGGACCAAAGCAATTTGTGCTAGCACTTGTAGACGGTGCTCGTTCTGCATTAGGTGTTGCAGCTGCAACTGCTGCAGCGGGTATTATTGTTGGAATTGTAACAAAAACAGGTTTAGGACTTAAGCTTGCAAATGGTTTGATTGATTTAGCTGGAGGATACTTAATTCCAACATTAATGCTAACCATGTTAGCTGCAATTGTTCTTGGAATGGGTTCACCAACGACAGCTAACTATGTTATTACATCTACAATTGCTGCACCTGCGATTATTTTATTAGGTGTACCTGATTTATCTGCTCATCTGTTTGTTTTCTATTTTGGAATTATTGCAGATATTACACCACCAGTTGCCTTAGCTGCATTTGCCGCAGCAGGTGTTGCAGGAGGAGAGCCTTTGAAAACAGGGGTCAACTCGGCCAAACTGGCCATTGCTGCCTTTATCATTCCATATATATTTGTTCTTTCACCAGAGTTGCTCATGATTGACACAACGTGGCTTGAATTAGTGTGGGTGCTGATTACAGCCGTATCTGGAATGCTTGCTATCGGTGCTGGTATTATCGGTTATTGGATGCGTAAACTTCATTGGATTGAGCGAATTGTCGCACTTGTTACAGGGCTTCTGCTCATCTATCCTGAAGGTATTTCTGATATTACAGGAATCATTTCATTTGCAGCTTTACTGGCTCTACAATTTATTTGGAAACGTGATAAAGGAAATACGTTAAAAATGTCTAATTAAATAAGTTTTAAGAGGCCTGATACTTCTCGTATCAGGTTTTTTGCTGAGCCCAAAAATTGACTGATTATTCAGGTAGATACTAAACTAAACATAGTACTGCAACTTTAGATGGGGAGTGATGAGGTGTCACGAAAAGATCAGAGCTGTGAACTGGATCTTGAATCTTTAGATAAATCTACAATAACTGCTGAAATCAATGAAAATGGCGCTTTTAAACGTCAATTGAATAAGTTTACTACTCCGTTTGGTAGCGAGCCAGAAGAGCTTCCAGTTGAATCAGGACGCTATCGTTTACTATGGACAGCAGCATGTCCATGGGCGCACCGCACTGTTATTGTTCGTAAACTTTTAGGCTTAGAGGATGTTATCAGCTTAGGAACTGCAAGTCCTTTTCGTCCAAAACTCAATCGTGTTGACTGGGAATTTTCATTGGATGAAAAGAGTAAGGATCCAATCCTTGATATTAGGTATATGAGTGAAATTTATCATCGAACCGATCCTGAATATACAGGAAGGCCTACAGTACCTGTTATGGTGGATTTACAAACAAAAAAAGTAGTAAATAATGATTATTTTAAGTTAACCAATTATTTTGAAACGGTATGGTCACCGTTTCATAAGGAAAATGCACCAGATTTATATCCTGAAAGCTTGCGTGAAGAAATTGATGAACTAAATGATCTTATATTTCAAGATATTAATAATGGAGTTTATAAATGTGGATTTGCGCTTTCTCAGGATGCTTATGAGCAAGCGTATGACCAGCTTTTTGCCCGGTTAGATGAGCTAGATGAGCGACTTTCTAACCAGCGTTTCTTGCATGGTGATTTTATTACAGATTCAGATGTTCGCTTTTACACAACTTTAGTTCGATTTGATGCTGCTTATTACACCGCATTTAACACAAATCGAAGTTTAATTAGAGAATTCCCGAATCTCTCTGGTTATGTTCGTGATTTATTTCAAACACCAGGTTTTGGAGATACAACTGATTTTAATGCTATTAAAAACCATTACCACCTTTCCATCACAATTTTTACAGAAAAAGAAGATGTGAAAATTTTACCAAAGGGACCAGACCTATCCTTTTGGAAATCAGAGCATAACCGGGAGTTAGTAAGTAATAGGGAAGAGAAGTTTATCATAAAAAATTAAAAATGGAGATCAAAAAATGATTATTCGAGATGCGTTTAAGGGAGAGCTACCGTTCATTAGGACACAAAGAGTTTTAGCATATAGCGAGCATGCAACATCAGTTTCATCAGAGCATTGGCAGGCACTAAAACAAGCCATCTCCTCTGAAGCAGATGTTCAAGATGGAGTAGAGTTAATTGTGGCTGAAATAGATGGGGAAATTTTAGGAAGTGTTGCGTTATTTCCACCACAATCTGATGCATATGAAGGAATCGTTGATAAGCTTGATTATTCCGAAATACGTTTACTTGCTGTTTCTACGGAAGCTAGAGGAAAAGGAGTTGCTTCAGCATTAATTAAGGAATGTATGAAACGAACAAAAGAAAAGGGCATTGATTCTATTGGACTTCATACAGCTGATTTTATGAAAAGTGCAATGAAATTATATGAAGGTTTTGGATTTGAACGAATTCCGCAGTATGATTTTGAACCTGCAAATGATGGTGTCATTGTAAAAGCTTTTAGACGTTCAGTATAAAAAAGGGACCTCATCTCTGAGGTCCCTTACCTTTAAAATTGCTGATGATTCTGAAGTTGGTTTTCTGCCATTGCAACTAAACGCTTTGTCATTTCCCCACCAACAGAACCGTTCGCACGAGCTGTCGTATCGGCTCCAAGTTGTACCCCAAATTCATTCGCAATTTCCTCTTTCATGGAATTAAGAGCATTTTCTGCACCAGGCACAACTAATTTGTTGTTTCTTGCCATTGTACAACACCCCTTTTGAATGATTAGGAACTCCCGAGCACTACAATCAGTTGCTCATGAATTATTGTACCCGCTAACTCAAAAAATATTGAGGATCTCTTTATTTAGATTGCTGGCGATTCTTTACTTTTTGCTTCATTTCTTGTGTACGGTCATCCTTTTCAGAGCCGTAATGGAAATTTGTTAATTTACCTGTATCTGGTGGTTGCATTGATTGGTTTTTATTCATCTTTACCCCTCCTTTGATTCACTAATAGTTTGTGCAAATGCATGATGTTTTGAGGTGGGAATTTGGCCCAATCCTTATTACCACAGATTTAGTTTCTTAAAGGTTCCTTACTTAGTAATTCATCTGATGAAGAATGAGAAGGTACCTTAATAAATTTAGCCATAATGATTGCCAATACGCATATAAAACCTGCCAAAATAAATGCTTGAGTAAAAGAAATGGCTTTAATGATAAAAGGTCCAGCGAAGGCAGATAGCCCGTATGCTTGATACATAAAACCATAATTTGTGCCAATGTTTTTTGTCCCATAGTAATCTGCCGTTACAGAAGGAAAGAGAGCGAGAAAACCACCAAAGCCAAAGCCAATGAAAGAAACTGCGATTAAATAAATTGGATAGTTCATGAAACCTGTGCTCATATAAAACATAATGAGTGCAGTTAATGCGTAAATGATCACAAGTGTATTTTTTCGTCCAATTCGATCTGAGATTTTTCCTAAAAGAATTCGCCCAGCAGCATTGAATAATGCAATCACCATTACGGCATTTGCAGCTTGCTCAACATTAAGTTTTACTAAATCAACCCCAATATCTACTGCGAAGCTAATAACAAGAAGCCCTGAAACACTTCCAAATAAAAACATTGTCCATAATAGATAAAACTGATACGTTTTTAACATTTGAGCTGGTGAAAAATCATTTGTTTTTTTAGAAGAAGTTATGGATGTGAGATCATCATTAGGTGGATTTTTTAATAACTGTGCACCTGTCACAACTAATACAAAATAGAGTATTCCTAAATAAAAGAAAGAAGACGATACACCAAAAGTATCAATTAAATATCCGATAACAGGCTTATAAATTAAACCACCTAAACCGAATCCGGCAACTGCAACTCCACTAATAAAGCCTCTTTTATCAGGAAACCATTTTACACATGCTGATAATGGACAAACATAAGTCATCCCGATTCCAATTCCACCTACAACACCGTAGAAAAAGTATAACTGAAATAATGTAGTCGCTTGGCTGGATAGAATTAAGCCAACTCCGAGTAAAATTCCACCTATTGTTGCTACCCATCTTGGTCCGATGCGGTCTTGAAGTCTTCCTGCGAAAATTGTTGTTAAGGCAAATACTGCAATTGTGATGGAGAAGGTAACAACAATATCTTCCTTTGCCCAACCAAACTTATCCATTAAAGGTTGATTAAATAAGCTCCAGGCATATACTGCACCTAAATTAATTTGAATAAGAATTGCTCCTAATACAACTAACCATCTGTTCAATTTATTTCCTCCTATGTTATTAACAAATAAAAAAGAGACCAACGGTGACAATAGATTATCAACGTGGTCTCTTGTGCACTCACTTATAGTGTTTACAAAAGCAACCAAATATTATGATTTTGTAGCTGTATCGAAAACAGCCTATTATTTAAATAACTTTAAAAATGATATGATTTCCATCCATCCTTATCCATGATATTGATGTTGGCTATCAAGATGTCTTTAAATTCAACTCTTCTTATTATGTCATAGTTTTTCTTAGTGTCAACGCTATTTTCTGTGAATACGCTTAATAGAGCTAACGATCTTTCGGGCTCTTTACATAACCTATTCCATCTAGGGAAAAGTAAAATGAAAAGAAATGGGGGATAATCAAATGGGAATAAAAGACATATTACAACTAGAAAAGCCGCTACTTATCCTCCTTTTTGGTGTTTTACTTTCACATTTAGGAACATATTTGGTTACACCGATGCTTCCGATTATTTTAAAAACAGATGCAGGTTTATCCATTGGCCAAATTGGAATTGTGTTAGCTAGTATTGCCATTGCTTTTCAGGTCGGGAGTGTGGCCGGAGGAGTTTTAGCTGATCGTATTGGTCGAGGATTTACGATAGGACTTGGAGCTTTGATTGCTGCTTGTGGACTTATTGGGTTTGGTTTATTCACACAGTTTTCTCTTTTGATAGTGACTGCTATTACGATGGGATTTGGTACTGGATTAAATGCTCCTTCAACAAAAGCAGCCATCGCAGCTTTTGCTTCTTCTGAGAACCAGACAACAGCTTTTTCGATAAGAGGCATAGCTGCAAATATTGGGACAGGCTCGGCTGGATTAATTGTTTTTTTCCTTTTAACAGGAGCATCTAAAATGATCTTTTGGATTGCTGGTGGAATTTATATCCTTTTAGCACTACAAAGCTGGATTTTTCTCCCAAAGGGTTGCGGTGATGTGCCATGTGAGGGAATTCCTAAGGGAGCTTACAAACAGGCATTTCAAAACAAACCCTTTATGGTATTTAGCTTTGTAACGATTTTTATATGGGCTTTATATGCACAGCTATCACTTGCATTACCACTTAGAGCAACAGTTATTTTACCGGAGCCTAAAAATGTTGCGTTGATTTGGACAATTAATAGCTTAATTGTTATCTCATTACAAGGGTTGATTACAAAGCGAATTATTAGGAAAGTAGAGCCTCTAACTGCATTAGGTTTAGGGATTCTCTTCATAACGATTGGAATTGCCTCGTTATTTTTTGCACAATCCTTTTTCCATTTGATCCTTAGTGGAGGAGTGTTTGTTATTGGTGAAATGATGATTCTTCCTACAATAGACAGCACCATCTCACAATTGTCAAAAGGAGAATTAATCGGGTTGTTTTTTGCTTTATCAAATGTTGTTTACGGTTTAGGAGAAGCTGGTGGAAAATCAGCTGGTGGAAGAATTCTTGGAGTAGGAGAAAATACTTTAACACCTGTTTTCATATACACCACCTTAGGACTTGTACTAATAGTAGTCGTTACTTTTCTTAAAAAATGGAAGCCACTTAGACAATCGTTACAACAGGCTTCTTCAAAAGAAAACAAGCCTAAGGATGCACCCAGACTTCCAAGTGAACCTGGACAACATCGAACACATCCTGTAAACAGATGGGAACCAGAAGTGTTTTTTAGAAAAAAGCCACGAACAGAATGATGATATCAGATGCATAATCAAAATATTTTAGGTGAAAATCTTATTATAAAACAAAAGGAGGTTACAAGCATGAGCGTTTATGAAAACTTTCCAGTCGCAAACTTAGATAGTGACCAATTAAACAAAATCATGAGTTTAGAAAAAGAATTAAGAAATGAAACAAACGAAAATATTGTGTTAATAGCATATGATGAAAAAGATGAAGGAATGGAATAAGTCACCATTTTTATTGTAACTTTTGTCACTTTATCCAACAATATGTTGAAATATCATTTTGCTTGCTTTAATATAATACCTATCAATTGATAACAACTTAAAATAGTATACGCTGTAAATTAAGATGCCGCTAAAGGCTTAATAGGGAATTCGGTGAAAATCCGGAACTGTCCCCGCAACTGTAAGTGTCGACGAAATAAGCAATCCACTGTATTGAAGCTTTGTTAAAAGTGATATATGGGAAGGGGCTTAAAGTAGAGTGAAACACAAGTCAGGAGACCTGTCTTAATTTATCAAGTTTCAGTTTCTTCGGGAGGTGAGAAGGTGAGACGAATGCAACCATATGAAATTTATTGGATTGCTTTCGTATTGCCTTTTCATCCGCTCAGTAAAAATCTGAGCGGATTTTTTTGTACTATCAATAAGTATAAGATCTTATTCTTGAGTAAAATCTTTTGCATTTAACTTGGAGATTGTTTTTTAAAAAGACATATTTTAAGAGACAACCTAATACGTTTAGATGAGTAAACTAAATAGAGTTTAAGATTAGGTGCACTTCAGATATATGTAGTGCTTAAAAGGGAAGTCGGTGAAAATCCGACACGGTACCCGCCACTGTTATGGGAAGCCTTATAACATAATGTCACTGAATGCAACCGGGAAGACGTTATAAAGCTATGAACCTAAGTCAGGAGACCTGCCTAACTTTTAATACTGATACCTACGGGCATATAGGTAGACGTGTAGTAGAAAATGCTAGTCATTTGCCATTTTTTAATGCACCTCTGCCTATATAGAGGTGCATTTTTATTTGAAAAAATTTTAATAGACTGGAAGTGTTAAGATGACGACTTGGAATCTTACAGAAACAAAGCACCATGTACTCATTTGTAACGGAAGCAGCTGTATGAGAAAAGGTGGAGAAGAAGCAACCCAGGCAATAAGAGAAGAAATCACAAACTTAGATTTGGATGCAAGCATTCATACAACAAGAACTCGTTGTAATGGCAGATGCAAAGATGCTTGTGTAATGGTGGTTTATCCGGAGGGAGTTTGGTATAAAGCTGCAACTCCAGAAATAGCTAAGAAGATTGTTCATGATCACTTAGTTGGTGGAAATGTGGTAGAAGACAGTGTGATCTACACATATGATAAAGACCATTTTTCTGCACCTGAAAATTCAGAATCGATTACAGGAATAGCTAAACCGCAGAAGAGTAACGTTTAATACCGTTATACATTTTGGAAGGAGGAATTTACTTGCTAGGAAAATTACTTGTGATCGGATTTGGCCCAGGAAGCTTTGAACATATGACAAAAAGGGCTCAAGATGCGATTCAAGAAAGTGACTGTATTATTGGATACAAAACATATGTTGAATTGATTCAGGACCTTTTAACAGATCAAGAGATTATTAGTACAGGAATGTCAGAGGAAGTAAGCCGTGCCCAAGCAGCTGTAAAACTTGCAGAAGATGGCAAAACAGTCGCGGTCATATCAAGTGGTGATGCCGGAGTGTATGGAATGGCCGGACTAGTTTATGAAGTTTTAATTGAAAAAGGTTGGTCAGAAGAAACAGGTGTGAGCGTTGAAGTCATTCCGGGTGTTTCGGCTATTAATTCATGTGCATCGCTTTTAGGTGCTCCGATTATGCATGATGCATGCACAATCAGCCTTAGTGACCATTTAACTCCTTGGGAATTGATTGAAAAGCGTATTGATGCAGCTGCTCAGGCTGATTTTGTTATTACTCTTTATAATCCTAAAAGTGGTCGCCGAACAAGACAAATACAAGAGGCGCAACGGATTTTATTAAGCTATCGTTCACCATTAACACCAGTTGGACTTGTAAAAAGTGCGTATCGTGACAGACAGCATATCGTTATTACAGATCTTGAGCATATGCTTGATTATGATATCGGAATGCTTACAACGGTTGTGATTGGAAATTCATCAACATTTTTATATGACAATAAAATGATTACGCCAAGAGGTTATCAACGTAAGTATACGTTAAATACAACTGAGCAGAGATTAAAGCCACATGAGCGTCTTCGACATGAAAACGAACCATGGGCATTACATAAAGGTATTAACGATATGCCACCAACTAAAAAAGCAAAAGCAACGAAAGAAAAAGATAGCTCTTTGCAACTTGCGTTAGAAGCGTTGCAAAAAGTTAAGGGTAATACAGCTTCTTCCATTAACGAAGAAAAGGCTCAAATTTCTGTAAACAACCCGATTACATCGATTTTTGAATTAGCCGTCAGCCCTGGTATTGCAAATAAAAAATTCACTCCAAAACAGATGATGACTCTTGCAGAAGTGACAGGGGACGATGGTTCAATGGAGTATACACCACATCATCAAATTCTGTTACGAATACCTACTAGTGAACCGGAAGTGATCACCGAAAAACTTAAAGATGTTGGATTTCTATTAGAACCAATTGGTGATGTTTTTCAAATCAAGGCTTGTGATTTTTGTGAAGGAGAAAAGAAAGATTCCATTCCATATGCAGAGGAGCTTCATGAAAAGTTAAGTGGGCTAGATTTACCAAAAGAATTAAAGGTAGGATTTAACGGCTGTGGTATGGCATGTTTTGGTGCTGTGAATGAAGACATTGGAATTATTTTTCGAAAAGGAAAATTTGATTTATTTTTAGGAGCTAAAACAGTCGGCAGAACAGCCCATCCAGGTCAGCCGGTTGCTGAAGGAATAGAGCCTGAAAAAATCGTCGAAGTGATTGAAAATATTGTTCATGAATACAAGGAAAAAGGACATCCAAACGAAAGATTTTTCAAGTATTTTAAACGTGTAGGTAATGTTCAAGGCTATTCATATAGGGACATGAGTCCAAAAATTGAAATTGAACCAGCTCCGTGCGGAGATTAATAAGGATAGGGGAGAATACTATGAAAGCAATTTTACTCGTTGGACATGGAAGTCGAGATCATGAAGGAAACGACCAAGTAAGACAAACAATTGAAGAGCTAAAGCCACAACTAGATTCGGAGCTTTTAGTGGAAACCTGTTTTTTAGAGTTCGAACGACCAACTATTAACCAAGGTATTCAAACATGTGTAGAAAAAGGGGCAACTAGTGTTTTTGTCATTCCACTAATGCTACTTGCAGCAGGACATTCTAAAATCCATATTCCAGCAGCGATTGATGAAGCGAAGGAAAAGTATCCTCATGTATCATTTACGTATGGAAGACCTTTTGGCATACATGAAGAAACAATGGAAATTTGTAAAAGCCGCTTAGAAGAAGTTGGCGAGAAAATCAACGAAGAAGATCCTGAAACAGCTGTTATTTTGTTAGGTCGCGGTGGCAGTGATCCTGATGCAAACAGTGATTTATATAAAATTACAAGACTTTTATGGGAAAAGCTACATTATAAATTTGTTGAGCCTGCTTTTATGGGTGTAACAGATCCGTTAATTAAAGAAGGCGTTGAACGCTGTGTGAAATTAGGCGCAAAGAGAATTGTTATTTTACCTTATTTCCTATTTACTGGTATTTTAATCAAACGTTTAGAGAACATGATTGAAGAGTTTCAACAAGAGTTTCCAGAGGTTGAATTCAAGCTTGCCGGCTATTTTGGCTTTCACTCAAGACTTAAAACAATTATAAAAGATCGAATTCAAGAAGCGTTGCAAGGTGAAGTGAAAATGAACTGTGATACATGTGTATACCGAATTGAGGCAATGGAACATATTGATCATCATCACCACCATGATCACGATCATGACCACGGGCACCACCATCATCACCATCATGACCATGATCACGAGCATCACCATGAGCCAGAGGTTCAAAAACTATGATTCTTTTTTTAGCCGGTACAAGTGATGCTAGAGCACTAGCACTAACTGTGAAAGAAGCAGGTTACAACATTCTTACAACAGTCGTCACAGAGAATGCAGGAAAAGAAATGCAAAAGGTCGGCTTAGATGTATATGTAGGAAGGCTTACGGATGAAGATTTTACAACGATGATTAAAGAACAAGGCTTTCAAGTGATTGTAGATGCTAGTCATCCGTTTGCAGAGGAGGCTAGCAAAAATGCACTTTTGGGGGCAAAAGCAGCTGGTGTTCCATATATCCGTTATGAGCGGGAGTCTCAAGACTATGAACATAAAGGGATTGTAATGGTTGAAGGCTACGAGGAGGCAGCAGAGGTTGCTGCTGAAAAAAAAGGTGTGATTATGCTAACAACTGGGAGTAAAACTCTAGAAATTTTCACTCGTAGATTACTAGATCAACCGAATACTCGTGTTATTGCTAGGATGCTTCCAAGGAAAGATAATATGGAAAAATGCGAAAAGCTTGGTTTTCCTCAAAAAGACATCGTCGCGATTCAAGGTCCGTTTTCAAAAGAATTTAATGCAGCTCTTTATAAACAGTACGGAGTAACAACGATGATCACAAAGGAAAGCGGCAAAGCAGGTTCTGTTGATGAGAAATTAGAAGCAGCTTTGGAGCTTGGTATCGAGACAATTATGATTAAAAGACCAAAGATTCAATATGGTCATGCTTACTCTGACTTTGAAGGAGTACTCAGCCATATTAACAGAATATTTGATAAAAAATTTGGAGGAATAGATGATGGATTTTAAAACAGAATTCAAACCACTTACAGTTCAGCCTCAAGAAATTGAGGGAATTAGTTTTCAAATGATCGATTCAGAGTTTGGTGATCATAACTTTACCGAAGAGCAATATAAGGTTGTCCAACGTGTTGTACATGCCTCCGCTGATTTTGAATTAGGTCATAGCATGCTTTTTCACGATAAAGCTGTTCAAGCTGGTATTGATGCAATTCGTAATGGTGAACAAGTATATGCGGATGTTCAAATGATTTTAGGCGGGGTCAGTAAGCCTAGAATTGAAAAGCATGGTGGTGGTGTACATGTTTACATTTCAGACCCAGACGTCATGGAGGAAGCAAAACGTTTAAACACAACTCGTGCGATTATTTCTGTTAGAAAAGCGATTAAACAGTTTGACGGAGGAATTTTTGCGATTGGTAATGCACCAACAGCTTTACTTGAATTGATTCGGTTAATTAAGGAAGGTGAAGCTAAACCGAGCCTAGTCATCGGTTTACCTGTTGGTTTCGTATCAGCGCCGGAATCAAAAGAAGAATTAGCAAAATTAGACGTACCATTCATTACGAATGTAGGTAGAAAAGGTGGTAGTACCGTTACGGTTGCAGCGTTAAACGCAATCTCTCTTCTTGCAGATAAGGAATAAACGATGAACGGAAAAACCAAAAAAAAAGACAAAAGTGAAATGCGCTCCGGCTATACAACAGGTGCATGTGCAACGGCGACGACCAAAGCCGCATTACTTGCATTAATTACAGGTGAGCCTCAAATGGAGAGCACGATTTATCTACCTGTTGGAAAATTTGCGACATTTGTCATGGAAAGCTGCACTGTAGAAGCAAACGTTGCTGAAGCTGGAACAATTAAAGATGCCGGAGATGATCCAGATGCTACACATGGAGCTCTGATTAGATCAACTGTTTCATGGAGTGAAACACCAGGCATCACACTTGATGGCGGAATCGGCGTTGGGCGTGTCACAAAAGAAGGTCTTCCTGTCCCAGTTGGTGAAGCAGCGATTAACCCTGTACCAAGAAAAATGATTCTTGAAACAGCAGCGGAGGTCCTTCAAAACCATAACATTACAAGAGGAATCACGATCATTATTTCTGTTCCTGATGGAGAGAAAATGGCCGAAAAAACATTAAACAAACGACTTGGTATTATTGGTGGAATTTCCATATTAGGAACAAGAGGCACTGTTATTCCATTTTCAAGCTCCGCTTATATGGCGAGTATTGTTCAAGCGGTTAGTGTTGCACGAGCAAGCGAATGTGAGCATGTAGTGATTACAACGGGTGGCCGCAGTGAGAAGTATGCGATGCAGCAATATCCGGAGCTTCCTGAAGAAGCCTTTATTGAAATGGGTGATTTTGTTGGGTTCACTCTAAAGCAATGTAAGAAACAAGGAATCAAAAAGGTTTCTCTTGTTGGAATGATGGGGAAATTTTCAAAGGTAGCTCAAGGTGTGATGATGGTCCACTCAAAAAGTGCACCAGTTGATTTTAATTTTCTCGCAAATGTTGCTGTTGCTGCTGGTGTAAAAGATGAAAAATTAATTGATGAAATAAAGCAAGCCAATACCGCATCACAAGTTGGAGATTTGATGGCAGCGAATGGTGTCGATGATTTTTTCACCATACTTTGTGAAAATTGCTGTCTTTCAGGTTTAAAAGAAATTGGCGGCGGAATCTCAATAGAAA
>NZ_JBLUOI010000071.1:0-27228 GCF_048059995.1 Metabacillus sp. YM-086
TGGTTTAAATGCAATGCAAACAGCGATTATTGTTAGTGCATTTCCGTTAACATTTGTTTTAATTGCAATGTCATTCTCCATTTTAAAGGACTTTAATTTAGAATTAAAAGCTAGAAAATCACGTTAGATTTAATTGTTTTTATTGAGTACCTCAAGAATTTGAGGTGCTCTTTTTATTGTTAGTGTAAAAATTTCCGTTTTGAAAGCGGAATAATCATGTTCCAAATCATCTATGTGAGATATTCTTACATACAATTATCAGAAACTTTGCAAAACGTGTTGACACTTTGAAAATATCGTATAGAATAGTAAATAAGAAATAGATGTTATATTTTCTTACATCTTGTGTAAACTAATCAAACGAGGGAGGAAATGACATGGATTCAATATTTTTAATGAACAGCTTATGGGTCATGTTAAGTGCAATTTTAGTTATTTTTATGTTAGGTGGATTTATTTTACTTGAAGCAGGATCAACAAGAATGAAAAATGCAGGTCATATTGCAGGTAAGACAATTTTCACAGTCGGCCTTGCTTCATTAGTTTACTGGGCGGTAGGATATGCCTTTACTTTTGGTGGAAATGGTAATTTCTTTATCGGGTTAACTGATTTCTTCTATTCAGGAGCACAAGCGGAAGGTATGGGATTATCCACAGCAGTATTCTTTGTTTTCCAATGTGCATTTGCCTGTATCTCAATTACAATTGCTTTAGGTGGATTTGCCGAACGTGCTAAGCTATCAATTTATCTAGTTTTTACCATCTTATTCTCAGCTCTTATTTATCCGGTTATTGCTCATTGGATTTGGGGTGGCGGTTGGTTAGCAGAACATGGTAAACAAGACTTTGCTGGATCAACAGTTGTTCACTTAACAGGTGCTATGGCAGCATTTGCAGCAACAATTTTATTAAAGCCTCGTATTGGAAAATACAATAAAGATGGCTCAGCTAATAACATTCAAGGTCATAACCAAGTATTCACAGCTTTAGGTGTTCTTATCCTTTGGGTAGGTTGGTTCGGATTTAATGCAGGTAGTACTGTAGCTGTTGATGAAGGTTTCTTCGGGTTTGTCGCTTTAAACACGAACTTAGCTGCTGGAGCAGGTGCAGTTGCAGCACTTCTTATTTCTTGGATGGTTTTAGGGAAATCTGATGTTCCAACAATGTTAAATGGTGCTTTGGCAGGATTAGTTGCTATTACAGCATCATGTGCATTCGTTGATACTTGGGCTGCAGTCGTCATTGGTTTCATTGCTGGTATTCTAGTATTCTATAGCGCAAGATTCTTTGAAAAGAGAAAAATTGACGATCCGATCTTTGCTTTATCTGTACACGGTGTTGCTGGTGTATGGGGAACTTTATCAACAGGCTTCTTTGCAACACCAGAACTAGCATCTGTTGGTAAGCCTGGTTTATTCTATGGTGGCGGATTTGACCAACTTGGCGTACAATTTATGGGTGTAGCAGTATCTGGTCTTTATGCATTCGTCGTATCTTTTGTCATCTTAGCAATTGCTAAGAAAGTGATGAATGGTCTTCGTGTAACAGAAGAAGAGGAAGTAATGGGATTAGATATGAGTGAACACGGTAGCTATGGTTACCCAGAAGTGTTTGCTTCAAAGAATCAGAATGTTGGTTCATAAACAACATAAATGGTTAGATACGCTTATATTGAATAAACGTGAGGAAGTGTCTCTCATGAACGGTGCATTTGATTCCTATGAATCAATCAAAAAGTGGAAAGACAATCATATCCACAATTATGGATCAAATACAATAGAGTTAAATAAATTTCATGATGAGATGATGAAGAGTGCTAGTAAAGTAGCACTCTTTCATCTTGAAAAAAACTCTGGGGCTCCACCTTGTGATTTTACGTGGTTTATTACAGGGAGTGGTGGACGAATTGAACAAGGTATCATTAGCGATCAAGATCATGGCTTAGTTTACGAAGAAAAGTCAGAACGTGCAAGCAAATATTTCTCTGCCCTTGGAGAAGAATTATCAAAAGGACTTCATTTAATCGGATATCCTTATTGTGAAGGAAATGTAATGAGCTCAAATCCTTTGTGGTGCAAATCTTTAGATGACTGGAAAAAGCAGCTAGTTCATTGGATGGATGAAAAGAGCTGGGAATCCATTCGATTTTTACAGATCTTTTATGACTGTAGAAGCATAGTTGGAAATGATGCTTTTATAAAGGAGTTAAAAAATACAATCTTTGAATATCGAAATACAAATCCTAAGCTTTTACAGCGATTTATGGACAATATTCAACATATTAAACATTCAGTTGGTCCATTAGGTCAAATTTATGTAGAACAAAGTGGCCAATATGAAGGATGTATTGATCTAAAAAAAGCAGCTTTTTTACCGTATGTTAATGCAATTAGGTTACTAGCAATGAAAGAGGGAATAATTGAAACCTCTACTCTTGAGAGAATTACCATCCTTAGTAAAAAAGACCCTTATCAACAAGAAATGCTTTATTATAAAAAGAATTTTGAGAAGCTCCTTGAATACCGAAGACTATTATTTGCAAGTGCTGAAAGTTATGATGATGTGCATTACTTAAACATAAAAAAAATGACTAAGGAAGAAAAAAGAGAGATAAAATTAATCTTAAAAGATGGTAAAAAACTGCATCAATATGTGCAGGGGATCATTGATAAAGGGTGTTTAGAATGACATTTGACCCATTCTTTTTTATGAGAGGTAAGCTTGGAGGCTCTCAATCTGGCCAATCGCAGCAACAAGTAGCCTACCTTAGACAATTACAACGAGAAATGAGGGTAGAGGAAACATTACATATTCCTCTTACTGAATTAAACGTCATTGTTTTTGATATCGAAACAACAGGTTTTTATCCTGATCAAGGGGACCAAATTATTTCAATAGGTGCAATTAAAGTAAAGGGAGATGAAATTAAAGAAGAGGAAACCTTTTACTCACTTGTTCGCTCAGAAAAACCAATTTCTAATGAAATTAGTTCTTTAACAGGTTTAACAAACGAGCAATTAACAACTGCTCCGCTGTTATCCGAAACCTTGTTTGAATTTTTTCGGTTTGCCCAGGACTATACACTTGTTGCTCATCATGCAAACCATGAAAAGATGTTTTTACAGCATGCCTCTTGGAAGCTATACCGGGCACCATTTAAGCACCGTCTTGTAGATATGTCCTTCTTGTACCGAATCGCAGAGCCTGAAGCAAAGCTTATTACTCTTGAAGAATGCTGCAACCATAATGGAATACCGATTATTGGTCGACATCATGCTCTGGAGGATGCCAAGTTGACCGCTCAGTTATGGAGTATTTATGTTAATAAGCTTAAAAGATTAGGGTGTGAATCTTTAAAGGATTTATATGAACGTTATACAATGGTTTAATGAAAAGGGTTATCTAGGTGATAGCTCTTTCTTTATATAGGAAAAGTTTCAGAATATAATGATTTATCTTAAAAAGATAGCCAAATTATGTTATAAGTAGTATGATAGTACTACAAAATTTTTAGACAGAATTGCCGAAATTATTTGTATATAATATAAAGAAATGGGCAAACCATTTGAAAAAATGGGACGCAAAACTAAAGGGGCTTATCATTTTATGCCAGCCAGTTGCAGATATGATTAACTTTGAACTTGTTAGTGAGCTGTCCTTATTTTTATCATTTGGGCAGTTTTATTATTTTACAGAGAGTAATAGAGGCGAGAAAGGGAGAAAGAACATCATGAAAATCCGTAATGTTTTTAAGAATAATGTATTAAAAGGTTTTGACAGAAACCTCACGATTAGAAAAAAATTAATCATTGCCTTTGCATGTATTTTACTTGTACCAAGTCTTGCTATAGGATTTATTTCTTATCAATCTGCAAAATCTGAGTTACAAGATAGCATGCTTCAAACAGCTAAGGAAAGTGTGCAACTAATTGATTCCTCTATGAATTCACAGCTAATTCCTATAGAAAAGGACATTGAATATTTTGCTCAGACAGCAAAAACGGCTAATGCAAAAATTGATATCGAGGAAATTTCGAAAATTAAATTGAAATTTAATCAATATATTGAAACAAAACCAGGAGCACAAGCGATTTATATTGGAACAGATACGGGTGAAATGATTGTTTCGCCGAAAATTCAACTTCCTGATGATTATGACCCACGTGATCGTCCTTGGTATACATTAGCAATGGAGAATAAAGGAGAAGTTGTTATAACAGATCCGTATATTGATGCTAATACAAATGAAACATCAGTTACATTTGCTAAAGTTTTAAATGATGGTTCAGGTGTAGTGGCAGTTGATGTGAACTTAAATGTACTAAAAGATATGATAAGTGTAGTGAAGGTTGGGGAAGAGGGCTATGTAACAATTGTTGATAAAACTCAAACTTACTTAATTCATCCTTCTAAGCAAGGTGAAAAGGTAACGGGTGATTGGGTAGGAAAATTATTTAAGAGTAATATTGGTGAATTTTCTTATACTATAGATGGTAAAGCGAAGGAAATGGATTTTATTACAAATGAATTAACAGGCTGGAAAATTGCTGGTACGATGTATACTAGTGAAATCTCAGAAGCCGCTAAAGGAATCTTTTTAAAAACATTAGCTGTAGTACTAGTATCATCTATTCTCGGAGCTATCGTTATTTTTGTTATTATACGTTCTATTTTACAACCAATTCGTATTTTAGTTGCTTCTTCAGAAAAAATTGCTAATGGAGATTTAGCGGTTGATATTAACATAACTTCTAATGATGAAGTAGGACAATTGTCCAAGAGCTTTAACAAAATGGTCGAAAATTTACGTGCAGTGGTTGTAAGTCTTCAAACAGCATCAGAAAGGGTGAGTTCCTCTTCTGAAGAGTTGATTGCTAGTGCAGATCAATCGACTGCTGGAACTAAACAAGTAACAGAAGCAATCCAACAGGTAGCTAGTGGAGCCGAAAGCCAAACACAGAAAATTGATGCAAATAATGCTGCATTAGATGAAGTACTACAAGGAATTCTAAGAATTTCGTCTAGCTCATCAAATGTTTCTGATTTAGCACAAGCAACTGTAAGTGAGGCAGAAGTTGGAGGGAAATTTGTAAAGGATAGCTTGGAGCAAATGAAGTTTATTCATGCCTCCGTGACAGAATCAAATCATGTCATTCAATCTTTATCCAACAGATCACAAGAAATCGGAAAGATCCTAGATGCTATTTCTGAAATTGCTAATCAAACAAATTTACTTGCATTAAATGCCGCAATTGAGGCAGCAAGAGCTGGTGAACATGGAAAAGGATTTGCAGTAGTAGCAGATGAAGTGCGCAAATTAGCAGAACAATCTCAACAATCAGCTGGTCAGATTTCTACACTAATTTCATCTATACAACAAGACACAAATCATTCCGTACAGGTAATGAGCGAAGTATCTAAAAATGCAGAGCAGGGATTAACAATATCAACAGAAACATCTGAGAAATTTGATTCGATATTGAATAGAATGAACACTATGACTCCACAAATTGAAGAAGTTTCAGCAACTGTACAGCAAATAACAGCTGCTATTCAAGAAGTTACAGCATCAGCCAATGAGCTTGCTATTATTGCAAAAGAAAGTTCAGCAACATCTGAAGAAGTAGCGGCTACAACAGAGCAACAACTTGCTTCAATGGAGGAAATTACAGCAGCCTCAAAAGCCTTAACTGGAATGGCTGAAGAACTACAATCAATTATTGATCGCTTTAAAGTATAAGCAATAGTTAAAAAGTCAGCTGAAGTTGCAGCTGGCTTTTTAAGTTTTTCAACATAAAGGTATTTTTGTGCGCAGAAAGATGTGTGGTTTAAGTTCCGGATACAGTGAATAAAAATAATGTAAGAGGGAGGGAGTTCTATGAAAAGTGACAAATATGGAGTACCTGAAATTTTTGAAGAGAACGTAAACGGAAATTTAGCTTATTTGTATCAGGATATTCAATATGTACTTAAGGTACCAATTGTAAATTTTATATTTAGAACAACTGCGCTTTATGAAGCATTTTTAAAACTAGCCTGGAGTCAAGTGCGCCCAAGCATGCTAACATCAAATATGGAAAATGCAGCTTCAGAATTAAGAAATCCAAAGCTTGGTGTTGAGATGCCTACCATTAATTGGTCAAATCATTACGACCAAGCTACCATCGAAAGAATAAAAAAGATTATTTTTACATTTAATTATGTGAATAGTAAATTATTAATCATTGCATCTGCTTGGTCAGAAAGTTTATCCAATAGAACAATCCACGGAGGAAATCAAATACATGGGTATATTCAACCGGGAATCTTGCCTAGTCTTCCGAAGATTAATCTCATAAAGATAGAAAGTGCGCCTAAAGAAGTGAAAGGTCTTTTATTAGATATAGCAAAAACTCACCATACATACGATGTAGCTAGTGATTACCGGGCATTAGGGAGATATCCTGAATTTTTAAGAAGGAGCTGGATTCACTTAAAGGAGTTTATAGGGACAGATTCCTATCAGCTATTATCAACGCAACTTAAGAAACAATCAATTGATCTTGCACATCAAATGCCCTTCCCAGTTACAATAAATAGATCTCTACTATCACAATTTTATTCTCGAAAAGAAATAGCTGGGATTATGGGGGTTATTTCCATGTTTCAGCAATTCCTTCCGCCACTGATCATAGATGGTGAATTTTTTAGAATGATGCTAAATGGAAAAAGAGCTTGATTGTAAGTGAATCAAGCTCTAAACAGACGTTAGATGAACAGTTCCCTATATACAGGTTTGGAAACCACTATCAATTTTTGGGGTTTTCATTACTGGGAAAAAGAAAATACGTAATTAAGCCGGAAAAAAGAGCCCCACCTAAAGAAATCAAAGTCCGGATTTGTATGGAAATAGCGTTACCATAGTTTTGGTCAAGTACTTTTATCGCAAAAATAAACACTATGATCATTACAGGCAGCACAATTTTAAATCTCTTCAAAAGCATCACATCCTATAAAATAATACCTAGTTTATCATATTTGATGATAATTGTTAGGACAAGAATCAAATCAATTTGGTCGTAGTCAACATTAACTGTACAGACAAATAGAAAAATAGAAAAAAATAATAATGCTTGTCCACCTCTAATAATTATGTTTAAAATATTTATTTTAAGCTAAACACACAGCGTGATTTTGATTAATTCTGTTATATTATTTAGAATTGATAACCTTTTTCAACAAATTTGTTATACTATTATATGTGAGGCAAACTATAGATTAAACAGTTTGAAGTTAAGGAGAAAATAACATAAATGATAAAAAACATGGCTGAATTTACATATAAATTAAATGAAAATGGTGGAGGCCACATTTTGTATTTTACGGAGAAATTGGATGATTATGTTCAAAACGCTGTTGAATTTATAATTAGTGGTATAAAAAACAATGAATATGTGTTGTTTGTTGAAAATGAGCCTATTAATCTTTTAGTGTCACAAAAACTAGAAAATATTCTAGGAGCAGATGAAATAAAGAGAGTCCACCAAATTAGTAATTTTGATTTCTACTGTTCCACAGGTAATTTCCATACAGTAACAATTCTAAACTACTTTTTTAACACATTAGATCCCTATTTTGATCAAAATTTAAAAATAAGATGTTGGGGGCATGTGGAATGGCCGACTCAAAAACATATTAATAGTACATTGAAAGAATTTGAATTTGAAGTAGACAGGTTAATGCCGGAAATGGATATAATTGGTGTTTGTGCATATAATTTAGACCGATTAACGAAAGAGGTCCAAAAAGCTTTAATGGAGTGTCACGGGTACTTAATGACGGATAATGAAATAATGAAACTAGTTGATGAAGCTGATGGAATAAAGAAAATATTTTAAATTAAGAAGCTCCTAGTGGCAATTTGATTCATTTATTCGTCATCCTTTTTTTCTTTTAGCAAATCACGTATTTCTTCCAGTAGAAGTTCAGTGTTTGTTTTAGTTTGACCAAAGGGCTTGTCGTTATCTATTTTCCGGAGCTTATAAAATAGTTGGACGAAGAAGAAAATACTATACGTAATGATTAAAAATTCTAGAACAGTTTGTATGAATGACCCATATTGAATAACTGATGCTCCAAAAGGTAAAGAGAAATCTTTCAAACTTATGCCGCCTAAAAGTACACCTAGTACTGGCATGACAAGATCATCAACTAATGAGCTAACGATTTTTCCAAAAGCTGTTCCGATAATTACACCTACTGCTAGGTCAATTGCATTCCCTCTTATGGCGAATTGTAGAAATTGTTTTAGCATGTTATTTACTCCAATCTATTCAATACTTTGAAACAGGACACTATAAAACAGTCCTTACTAAAGATTATTCACATAAGACAAGTTTAGAAGGAGAAGAAGAATATGAAGATTTCATTGTCTGAATATGATCCAAATTGGCAGCAACAATTTTTACTTGAAAAGGAAAGATTGCAAACTAGACTTCAGTTTATCAACCCGATGATTGAGCATATTGGAAGTACGTCAATAATCGGTTTATCAGCAAAGCCAATAATTGATATGATGATTGGTGTTAGAGAGGAAAATCAGCTTGAAAAGGTTGTTGATGCATTGGCACAATCCCCTTATGTTTATGTTTCGATCTATGATAAACAGCTACCGTTTCGACGTTTCTTTATCGTCGTTAAAAAAGCTTATGCAGATTTATACCCGCATGTTTTAACAACAGAGAACTTTATGGAGATTCCCCATCAACACCGGATAGCACATATACATACAGTTCCTTTTGAGAGTCAATGGTGGGAGGATCATCTTTTATTTCGTGATTTTCTTACACAATCGAAAGAACATCTTTTGGAGTATGAAAACTTTAAAAAGGAATTAGCGCAGAAGGAATGGACTAATGGAAATGAGTATGCTGGTGCAAAGGCGAAATTTATTCAGTCTATTCTTAATGAAGCAAAATCATAGGGCGGGTTTTTAGAAGATGCTTATCATTTAGTTGAAATTTCACTAATGATGAGCATCTTTTTTCATCCAAAAGTAGTAGATCTTTCGTCCACTAGAGGGAGGTAAGTTCCTTCAAAGGATATATTTTTAGAAAATTAAGCCAAATATATGGATAATTATTTCGATTGTCGATATATTTAAACGTATTACGTTATATTTATAGGTAGTGTGATGGTAAGCCACTTAGGGGAGGGGAAGTATGGAAACGTTTAAAAAGTTAAAAAGCTTTTATTGGCCATACAGAAAGTATTTCTTATGGTCATTGTTCTTTGTCTTATTTATTACAGCCATTACCGTGATTTATCCAATCGTTCTGCAATTAACAATCGATGAAATAGTATTAAAGGGGCAATATGATTATATTCCATGGATTGTAGTTGGATTTTTATCACTGATGGTTATAAAAGGGGTATCTGCATTTTTTCATCAATATTTAGGAGATATGTTTGGGATACAGTCAGTTTATAAACTTAGAAATGCCTTATATGAAAAGTTACAACGATTGCCTTTTATTTACTATGATAATGCTAAAACGGGTGATTTAAT
Source organism: Metabacillus sp. YM-086 (assembly GCF_048059995.1). Classification (NCBI taxonomy): domain Bacteria; kingdom Bacillati; phylum Bacillota; class Bacilli; order Caryophanales; family Bacillaceae; genus Metabacillus; species Metabacillus sp. YM-086. The sequence goes on from NZ_JBLUOI010000071.1 coordinate 9,548, forward strand.
GTCCCGATTGACCGCTGATGTAGAAGGATTTCGCTTCTTTTTATCTTTTGGTTTTTCAGAGCTTGTTCGATTTTTATTATTAATATGCGGATCCTTAACAGTTATGTTTATTTATTCTGTTCCGTTAACGTTTGTGACAATTGCTGCTTTACCTTTTTTAGCAGTAGCTGTATATCATTTCGATAAACGTGTTCATCCTGCTTTTCGGAACATTCGTGAATCATTTGGAAAGCTAAACACGAATGTGCAAGAAAATATTAGTGGAATACAAACGGTTAAGGCACTTTCACGTGAGGGTTTTGAAATATCAAAGTTTAACCAAGCAAATGGCAACTACAAAGAAAAATCATTAACAACCTCCTTTGTTTGGGCTAAATTTTTCCCACTTATGGAGTTAATCGGAAATATATGTGTTGTAGCATTACTGGCATACGGTAGTGTACTTGTTATTCAAGGAGGCCTACAGCCTGGTGAGCTTGTTGCTTTTTTTAGTTTAGTTTGGTATTTGATGACTCCAATCATGCACTTAGGATTTGTGATTAACTTATTTTCGCAATCAAAGGCTTCTGGAGAGCGATTACTTGAAATTTTAGAGGCTGATGAAAGCATTCGAGATCAAGAAAATATCCTTCCCGATACTAAAATAAATGGAGAGGTAGCCTTTTGTAATGTAAGTTTACGTTATAAAGAGGAAGAATCACTGGCATTACATCAACTAACTTTTCAGGCAGCAATGGGAAAAACAATCGGGTTAATTGGTTCAACTGGTTCTGGTAAAACAAGTTTGACTCAGTTGATGACAAGGTTTTATACACCAACAAGTGGTCAAATTTTAATTGATGGAAAAGATATACGTGATTATTCATTAAAAGCATTACGCTCAAATATAGGAGTGGTTTTACAAGAATCATTTTTATTTTCATCCACAATTAAATCAAATATAGCTTACGGAAGACCAGATGCCACGATAGACGAAATTATTGATGCAGCAAAGCGCGCTCAGGCACATGATTTCATTATGGAACTGAAAGACGGATACGATACGATGCTAGGTGAAAGAGGACTCGGGCTTTCGGGAGGACAAAAGCAAAGAATTGCAATTGCCAGAGCAATTTGCATGGATCCACGCATTCTTATTTTAGATGATGCAACAAGTGCTGTAGATATGACGACAGAGTCTCATATTCAACAAGCGTTAAAAGAAGTGATGAAGGGGAGAACAACATTTATCATCGCCCATCGTATTTCTTCTCTGAAGCATGCTGATGAGATCCTTGTCCTTGATAGTGGCTCAATTATTGAGAGAGGAACTCATGAAAAGCTCCTACAGCAAGAAGGTTATTACAAGCGAATCTATGATATTCAATATAAAGATCAAAAAGCTGTTTTACACTCAACAGCAGGGTAGGTGACGACATGGGAAACAAAGATATAAAAGAAAAAATTAAGGAGAGATTTCATTACTCCTCAGAAACGGTTATAGATAAACCATTTAATTGGCAGCAAATGTGGCGATTACTAAGTTACTTAAAACCGTATTCCAGAACATTACTTCCAGCAGCATTTATTGCTGTCCTCATTTCTGCAGTGGTCCGTCTCGTGACACCTATTTTAATAGGAAAATATACACTAGATTATGCAATTGCAAATAAGGATACCGAGCTTCTCATTATCTTAGTTACGACAATTTCTTGTCTTTATCTTGTGTCTTACATAGCCAACACATTTCGAATTAGATGGATGAACATGCTTGGTCAAAATGTAATCTATGATATTAGAAAGCATATATTTACTCATGTTCAATCATTGTCTCACAGATTTTTTGATCAGCGTTCAGCAGGTTCTATCCTAGTTCGAATTATGAACGATATTAATTCCCTTCAGGAGCTATTTACTAGTGGGGTCATTAACCTGTTAATGGATTTCATCCTCTTAATCGGGGTTGTAGTACTTTTGTTTACTTTAAGTCCTCAACTCACATTAGCAATTATGGTCATTGTGCCACTTATGTTTTTCATTTCTACCAGTCTACGAAAAAAAATACGTCGTTCTTGGCAAACTGTACGATTAAAGCAATCAAAACTGAATTCACATCTGAATGAATCCATTCAGGGGATCCGAGTGACTCAATCATTTACACAAGAAAAAGAAAACATTGAATACTTTGATGGAGTTAACACGGAGAATTTTGGGTCATGGCAAAATGCTACGAAACGCAATGCAATGTTTACACCAATGGTTGAGATGACAAACGCAATTGGTACTGCTATTTTAATTGCTTATGGAGCAACCCTGATAGCAAATGAATCAATTACAATTGGAACTTTTGTTTCTTTTGCTTTTTATTTAGGAATGTTTTGGGAACCGATTTCGAGACTAGGTCAGGTATATAATCAATTGTTAATGGGGATGGCCTCTTCAGAAAGAATATTTGAATTTATTGATGAAAAACCGAATGTTGCTGATTCAGATAATCCGACCATCCTTAAGAGTATGAAGGGTAAAATTGACTTTGAATCAGTTGAATTTGCCTATGATTCTTCTAGAAAAGCACTCAACAAGATCTCTTTATCAATTCCTGCCGGGCAAACAGTTGCATTGGTAGGCCATACAGGTTCTGGAAAAACAACAATCGCTAATTTAATTAGTCGTTTTTACGATGCAACTGGGGGAAGTGTAAAAATTGATGATATAAATATTAAAAATGTATCAATCAGTGAATTAAGATCACGTATCAGTGTTGTTCTTCAAGATACATTTATTTTTTCAGGGACAATTATGGATAATATTCGATTCGGTTGCCCAACAGCTTCGGACGAACAAGTGATAAATGCGGCGAAAGCAGTTGGTGCGGATGATTTCATATGCCGCTTGTCTAGTGGCTACTTAACAGAAGTAGAGGAAAGAGGAAATGTATTGTCAGTAGGTGAACGACAACTTATCTCATTTGCTCGGGCACTACTTGCAGATCCAACCATTATTATTCTTGATGAAGCAACTGCAAGTATTGATACTGAAACAGAAGTGAAAATTCAACAAGCATTGAAAACCCTCCTGAGTGGAAGAACTGCAATAATGATTGCCCATCGACTTTCAACAATTCGTGAGGCTGATAATATCATTGTTTTGGATCATGGTAACATTATGGAGCAAGGAAATCATGAGCAACTAATGGAAAAACAGGGTGTCTACTATGGATTGGTCAAAGCTCAATTTAATATGTTAGAAGTGGGATAATCCTATATATACCAAATAAAATAATAGTTTTTGTGATTTATACTAGAAAGCGCCCAAAATGGGTGCTTTTTTCATTCATAAAACAGAGATGAAATTTAAATTTCTTATAAAACCTTCGTGAATTAAATGAACAATACATATTAATTGTTCGAAAAGATTTATACATACAAATAGGTTTTTAAGGATAAATCAACCATAATATTTACCCCCATTTTTCCTTCATTTATAGTTGGAAATAACAAAGAATTCTAATTATTACATTTTGTAAGCGTGTTCAGATATGGAGGGTTATTATGTTAGCTATATTAGGTTTTCTAATGGTATTTGTGTTTATGTTTTTAATAATGACTGGTAGACTATCAGCTTTAATCGCTTTAATTCTTATTCCTGTTTTATTTGCAATTGTTGGAGGGTTTGCGAGTGATTTAGGACCAATGCTAATAGATGGCATAAATCAATTAGCTCCTACCGGTGTTATGCTTATGTTTGCGATTTTATATTTTGGTATTATGATTGATGCTGGATTATTTGATCCTGTTGTAGGGGCAATTTTAAAGGCTGTTAAAGGTGATCCATTAAAAATTATTATCGGAACTGCAGTGTTAGCATTAGTTGTATCCTTAGATGGAGATGGGACAACAACCTATATGATTACAATTTCAGCTATGTTTCCACTGTATCAACGATTAAAAATGAATCCATTAATTCTTCCGTGTATAGCGATCATGAGTGTTGGTGTAACAAATCTTACGCCATGGGGGGGACCAACTGCCCGCGCAGTTAGTGCTTTAAATTTGGATATGTCAGAAGTGTTTGTGCCACTTGTTCCTGCAATGATAGGTGGAGCCATATGGGTTATCTTTGTTGCGTATTTATTTGGAGTTAAAGAAAGAAAACGTGTTGGAACTTTAGAGTTAGATCAATTACCACAGCAACAGTTGATCGCATTTAATCAACAAGCAGCAGCATCAGAAGTGCATTCAGAAAAACGTCCAAAGCTAATTTGGATCAACTTTGCACTAACTGTCCTACTTCTTTTAGGATTAATAATGGGAATTATGCCTCTACCCGCTTTATTTATGATTGGCTTTGCACTTGCAATTGTGATTAATTACCCTAATTTAGAAGAACAAAAGGAACGCATTAAAGCACATGCTGGAAATGTTTTAGCTGTTGTATCGCTTGTTTTTGCTGCTGGTGCATTCACTGGTATTCTATCAGGTACGAAGATGGTTGATGCAATGGCAAACAGTCTTGTTGCGTTAATTCCAGATGCATTAGGCTCTTATTTACCGATTATTACAGCACTGACGAGTATGCCTTTTACTTTTTTTATGTCAAACGATGCATATTATTTTGGCATGCTACCAATCATTGCTGAAGCAGCTACTAGTTATGGAATCAATCCAGTTGAAATTGCTCGTGCATCATTAATTGGTCAACCCGTTCATTTGTTAAGTCCTTTAGTTGCTTCAACGTATTTGTTAGTGGGTATGTCAAAAGTAGAGTTTGGTGACTTTCAAAAATTTACGTTAAAATGGACTGTTGGTACTTCACTTACCATGTTAATTGTTTCAATTATTGTTGGTGTAATCTCTATATAAAATCATGTAAGAGCTAGAGAGTTACTCTAGCTCTTTTAAAAGTAAATATAGTTAAAATAGGTTGTTAAGATGATGGTATAATCTTTAAAATGATTTAATTTATGATTGAAAAGGACATGAAAATGAGAGGGAAAAATAAAATTTCATTGCAATTTAAAGTATTGTCGCTGATAAGCGTCCTATTATTAGTTATCATTTTACTTTTAGCTGGTATTTTCTCGTATATATTATACGTTGATTCAAGGACTCAAGCAGAGCAGCTCGTGTTGCAAACAGCAAAAACGATTTCTTTCATGCCAGAGCTTTACGAGGCAATTAAAGAAGATAACTTGGAGGAAATATTCCGACCAATTGCCGAACAGGTTAAAGACCAGGCAAATGCTTCAAATATAGTAATAGAGAACCGTGAACTCATCATTTACTCTCATTCCGATTTGGAATTAATTGGACAAAGAAACTCTAATCATACAAATGACCAAGCTTTAATTTTTGGTGGATCAAATAGCTTTGAAATAGATAGAGAACAAGGGCGAGTTATTGTTGGGAAAGTTCCAATCATTGCTGACTATGGTACATATAGTCAGGTTATTGGAACAGTATCTGTAGAATTTTTAGAGAAAGATCTTCTTTACAATTTATATAAGAAAATAAAATTTATTATATTTGCTTCTCTTGGAGTATTCATTTTGGGAATCATCGGTGGAATTTATTTAACAAACAATATAAGAAAAGATACTCTTGGATTAGAGCCACATGAAATTTCATCTTTATTTCGAGAAAGAAATGCGATACTTTCTTCTATAAAAGAAGGAATTATCGCTATTAATGAAAGAGGGCTCATCACAATGATTAATATATCAGCATCAGATATGTTAAACATTAATGAAAAACAGTTCATTAATCAACATATTCATGATATTTTACCCAATATCAAAATTGATACTGTATTGAAAACTGGACAGAATATCCATAATGTAGAGCTGCTACTTCATGATAAAATGTATATTTTTAATTTCATTCCTATCATTGAACATGGCAAAGTTGTTGGAGTGGTTTCAAGTTTTCGTGATAAAACAGAACTAAAGAAATTAATAGATACAATTTCAGAAGTTCGTAACTATTCAGAAGGCCTTCGAGCACAAACACATGAGTATGCAAACAAATTATATTTATTATCAGGCTTATTACAATTAGAAAAATATCAAGATGCACTTGATTTTATAAATAAAGAATCAATGATCCATCATCACCAAACAAAACTTTTGTTTAATCAAATTCAAGACCTTAATATTCAGGCAATCCTATTAGGTAAATTGGGAAGAGCGTCAGAGATGAAGATTCATTTTGAAATAGACCCGGAAAGTTATGTAGATCCTCTCCCAAAACATATTGGAGTAACAGAGATTATCACAATTATTGGGAATTTAATTGACAATGCTTTTGAATCAGTCATTTTTCAAGATGAGAGAAAAGTTTCATTTTCTATAACAAACATCGGGAATGATATTATTATAGAGGTAACTGATAGTGGCAATGGGTTATCAAAAGAACAATTTGATACACTTTTTGCAGTTGGCTTTTCTTCTAAAGGTGAAAATAGAGGATATGGACTATATAATGTAAAACGCATTGTAGATGCCTTAAACGGAGATATTGATGTAATTAATGGTAAAGAAGGAGGGGCAATCTTCACAGTGTTTCTTCCAAAGGAAGTTAAGTAAAGATTAAGGAGAAGGTTCAAATGATTAACGTTTTAATTGCAGAAGATGATTTTCGAATTGCACAGGTTCAGGAGCAATTTCTAAAGAAGGTAGCAGACGTTCAATTAGTAGGAAAGGCACTAAATGCAAAAGAAACGATGAAGATGTTGAACGAAAATAAAGTTGATCTGCTTTTACTTGATATATATTTACCAGATGAATTAGGTACAGATATATTACCTAGAATTAGAGAGTTATATCCTACCACCGATGTAATCATGATCACAGCCGCAACTGAAAAAGACATGCTTGAAACGTCTATAAGACAAGGTGTATTTCATTATTTATTAAAACCTGTTACGATGGAAAAATTTATTGAAACAATTGAAAACTATAAAAATAGAAGGAAATTATTTTATAGCCAAGATGAAGTAACTCAAGTATTCATTGATCAATATTTTACAAAAGGAAATCAACAAACACTAAATCAAAAAGATTTACCTTCCGGAGTTGATAAAATAACACTACAAAAGGTAGTTGAGGTTCTCAATGCTAGTAACGGTGGTGTTACGATTGAAGAGATGGGGGAAAGAATGGGTGCATCAAGAACAACTGCAAGAAGGTACTTGGAGTATCTCGTCTCAATTGATGTTTGTATATCAAAACATGAATATGGCATAGTTGGAAGACCGGAGAGAAAGTATTTTAAAAAAGGTGGAGTTTATTAGGTAATGATGAGAAAAAGAACCTTATTTGTTTGCTTATATTTTCTCCTTTTCCTTTTTGGATGTTCAGTACAAGAAAATAATAAAATTCCGCTTAATGAAGATATAACTATCATAGCCCCAAGCTCAAAAGGTGGAGGGTGGGATTTAACAGCAAGAGCTGTGCAACGTACTCTTTTAAGTGAAGGGATCATAGAAGAAGATATTCAAGTAGTGAATAAAATTGGTGCTGGTGGAGAACTAGGATGGAAATTTTTAAGTCAGCAAGATGGACAAGTACTTGCAATGAATTCAAGTCTTCTTATAACAAATCATTTGTTAGGTCAAAGTAAGCTAACATTTAAAGATTTTACTCCAATCGCAACATTGGCAACTGAATGGGAAGCAGTTATTGTCTCAAAAGAATCTGAAATGAATAGTGCCAAAATGTTAATGGAAAATATGAAATCAGCACCAGAATCTTTTAAAATTGGGGTTTCGCCGAGACTAGGAAACGATGACCAACTTTCTTTTGTATTGGCTAGTAAACAAGCAGATTTAGAGCCAACAAAGCTTAATTTCCGGGTATATGAAAATAGCCAGCAGGTTGTTGATGCATTACTTGCAAAACAAATAGATGTTGCCACTATGACAATATCAGAAGCAATTAAGTATTATGAGTTACATCAAGTAAAGCTTCTAGTCGTTTCGGCCGATAAACGATTGAGTGAACTTCCAATGATTCCCACCTGGAAGGAGGAAGGGATAGACGTCGTTTTTAGCCATTGGCGAGGGATAATGGGACCGCCTAATATGACGAAAGAAGAGATTTCATTTTGGGATAAGACATTAAGTGAAATGGTCAAAACAAAAAAATGGCAAGGGATACTAGACGAATATATGTGGAAGAGTTTTTATAAAGACAGTAAAGATACCTTTAATTATCTTAAACAACAAAGTGAGATGTATGAGCGTTTAATGGGGGTTAATGAGATGAGTTGATTCTTGTGAACAAAATGGTCAAAACTCACTTAATGAACATAATAAAATAATTATTTGTATTATTTACTTTGAAAGTAACTGGAATTATCATATGGAATGAAAGGTTGCATAACTGTATGTCTTAGCAAGTGTTTCTACAGGGGAACTTTATACTATTAAAAGGTTGCATTTTAAAATTTTAGTTGACAAGTTTACCATTTTGATTTGATGATTAGCTTTTTAACAATGATATTGGGGGAGCAAAAAATGTGGGTAATTACTGTTTATTCTACTGATGAAAGTATTAAAATGTTCGAATATGAAAGTGAATTAGAAGCTAAAGAATCACTACAAAGCATGAAAGGACGTAGTATCCTCTCACATGTTGTTTATTTTAATGATTACTTAGTAGAAACAGTAGCTAATTAATAGAATCCAAAGTGACCCTATAAAGTACTTTTTTCCCATTGTTATGTGAAAAGGGTAGTGAATTAGGGTCATTTTTTAGTTGTTGTAACAGAAGTTAGGAACGCAGATTAAGAGGGGTGATTAAGGTTGATCAAGCAAATGAACCTTTATTTTATTTTTGAAACAGTCATTGTTGGAGTAGTTGGGGGAACTCTTTTCTTACTATTTCATTTGCCTTTAGCATGGATGCTTGGTCCATTAAGTGCTGTTATGCTTTGGAAGTTGGTCACTAAACGAAAATTACATTGGCCGGTTGGTTTTCGTAACGGTGGACAGATGATTTTAGGCTTTAGTATGGGGTTATCATTTACAACGGAGAGTGCAAGGCAAATAGTCCAGCAATTTCCCTCAATGATGGTAACAACAATTTTAATGGTTGGATTTGGTCTTATAATGGCTAAGTTTATTTCAAAGGTCACAAAAATGAAGGTAGCAAGTGCGGTCATGGGGACAACACCCGGAGGATTATCACAAATGGTTATTTTAAGTGAAGAAATTACTGATGCAGAACCAACAATTGTTACATTTATGCAAACGGTGAGAATGTTAACGGTTATTTTCCTAGTACCTTTCTTAACGATCCATGCATTATCTAGCTCTCACACCGATAGCCTCGTGGAAGACCCTGTTTCTCAAATGAATACAAGCGGTTACATACAACTATTAATCTTTTTAGTCATTGTTTTCTTTCTTACAAAATTGGCCATTCGTTTTAAATGCCCTACTCCATGGATTATTGGTCCCCTTATTTCTTCGGCACTATTAACTGTATTTGGGTTTGATGTTCCACCTGTGCCTGATTTTTTGACTATATTGGCCCAGCTTTGCTTGGGGATCTACCTAGGTCTTGGAATGAAAACAAATATGCTAGGTAATTGGCGAAGTTTGTTACCGGTTACAGTCTTGTCATCATTGCTTATTGTTGGGTTTGCTCTTTTATTAGCATACGGATTACATAGCTTATACTCTATTTCCATGTCTACAGCTTTTCTATGCATTGCTCCGGGCGGGTTACCTGAAATGGGTGTCACAGCTCATACAGTTAATGCGGATGTTTCAATGGTCGCTGCCTTCCAATTATTTCGTGTATTTTTTATCTTATTCATCATTCCGTTATTCTTAAGAAAATTTTTTGGTGGAAATTCAATTGAGGAAAAGTCAGTTACTACAAGCTATTAAATTCCGTAAATAAAATGAACAAAATACACAGAAAAAATTAAAAGCAATAAATTGTCAAAACGATTACAGGTAAGAGAACCTATAATAAAATGTATTCAGGATATTAAAACGCTTCCAATTATCTGATTTATTTCAAGCGCAAATGCTTACAGGCTTTCGCTACGTACAAGAAATAGATTAGTCGTTCTAATATCCCCTTTATTGATAAAGCATTTGGAGGTATCGAATGTCTCAACTTAGTAATGCAAGCATGAATATAATTATTAGACTTCATTTTCAGAAAAACCTTATTACGTTTAGTGAGATTGCTAAGGTAATTGGGGAAGCTGGAGGTGATGTAATTGGAATTGATGTGATTTCAACAAGTAAAACACAAACGGTACGAGACATAACAATAACAGTAAAGAACCAGCAACATGGTCAAACTGTTATGGACGAAATCGGTCAACTTGAAGGTGTAAAGATTTTGTCAGTTTCTGATCGAACATTTCTATTGCATCTTGGAGGGAAAATAGAAATCACTCCAAAAAATCCGATTAAAAATCGAGATGATTTATCTAGAGTTTATACACCTGGAGTCGCACAAGTATGTAACGCCATTGCTGATGAGCCACTTAAAGCTCACTCGTTAACGATTAAACGAAATACGGTTGCGGTTGTTTCTGATGGAACTGCAGTTTTAGGACTAGGCGATATTGGGCCTTTGGCTGCAATGCCTGTTATGGAAGGAAAAGCAATGCTGTTTAAACAAATGGCAGATGTAGATGCATTCCCCATATGTCTTGATACGAAAGATCCGGAAGAGATTATTTCGATTGTCAAATCAATTGCGCCTGCCTTTGGAGGTATTAATTTAGAAGATATTTCTTCTCCTAGGTGCTTTGAAATTGAAGAAAGATTAAAGGCTGAAATGGACATACCTGTCTTTCATGACGACCAACATGGAACAGCTGTCGTATTACTAGCAGGTCTTTACAATGCACTAAAGCTTACTGGTAAAAATATTGAATCAATTAAAGTTGTCTTGAATGGTGTAGGTGCTGCTGGAACAGCTTGTGCAAAAATGTTGTTAGCTGCTGGTGTAAAAAACATCATTGGTGTTGATCGAGCAGGTGCTATTAATAGAAATGAAACATACGAAAATAAAAATTGGACAGACTTTGCATACATGACAAACCCAGAAAATATCAGTGGTTCCTTAACTGACGTAATAATAGGAGCAGATGTTTTCATCGGAGTTTCAGCTCCTGGTGTGTTAACGGTAGAACATCTTAAAACAATGGCGAAAGATCCAATTGTGTTCGCATTAGCTAACCCTGTACCCGAGATTGATCCAGAACTAGCTGAACCATATGTTAGAGTGATGGCGACAGGTAGATCCGATTTTCCAAATCAGATTAATAATGTCCTTTGTTTCCCTGGTATTTTTAGAGGAGCACTTGATTGCCGGGCTTCAGAAATTAATGAAGAAATGAAAATTGCTACTGCAAAAGCTATTGCTAATGTCGTTTCTGATGATGAATTAAGTGAAACCTACATTGTTCCAAGTGTTTTCAATCAAAAGGTTGTTGAAAAGGTACGCGAGGCAGTGGTAAAGGCTGCTTATGAATCTGGTGTGGCAAGAAAAGATCTGTTTAAAGAAGAAAATGCACTAGTGAGAAGTTATTAGTAAAAAATCTTAGGTTACTAGTTTTTCAAAACAAGTAGCTTAAGATTTTTTTGCTTTTTTTTTGAAACCATTTAATACCTCCTACGTATTAGGTAATGAAGTCAAATTTTGGAGGTAGAAACATGGAAGAACAAACAATAGAAACTAAGAAGCCGTCATTATTCGGAATGATTCTTCAACCTGGAGAACAATTTGAAAGAATAAGAGAAAGACCAGTCATTTGGCTTCCCTTAATTCTCCTGTCTATACTCGGAACGGTTGTTGCTGTACTTATAGCACTTAACGTGGATTATTCTACAATACCAGGCCCAGCTATGTCGGCTGAAGAGCTTGAGCTTACAAAAATGTTTGGTATCATTTTCGGGGGACTTGGTGGTTTATTTGGTACATCAATTGGATTATTAGTATTTGGAGCTATTTTATTTGGAATTGCCAAAATAGTTAAATCGCCGGTTTCATTCAAACAAATGTTTTCGCTTATGATTTTCACAAGCTTTATCACGACAATCGGTCAATTATTGAATCAACTTATTATTTATGCAATTGGCGGGGATCCGTACATTATGTTAACTAGTATTAACAGTTTTGTAGGGGCAGATGGTGTTTTAGGAGCCGTTTTAGGTGTTTTTGAAGTATTTCAAATTTGGTATTATGTTTTATTAGCACTTGGACTTGTGAAAGTAGCTCAACTATCCAAACCGGCAGCATATACAATTGCTATTATTTTCTTTATTTTAGGTCTTATTGTTGCAGCAATTGGAGGAGTTTTTGAAGGGATTGCACAATTCTAATGAAGAAAAAAATTTGGATAGGAATAGGCGTTTCGTGCTTAATCATTATATTAGTTGGAGTTAATGTTTTTCGAACATTAAGTAAGGAAAATCTAACAGTTGATACAATAAAAGTTGAAGAACGTGAAATGACCGGGAATGTAATGGTTCCCGGTACACTTTCGCTAAGAAATGAGAGTTTTGTTTACTTATCCCCTGAAAGCGGTAAAGTTGCTGAGATTCTTGTAAAAGAAGGAGATAAGGTGGAAGAAGGAACACCTCTACTTCGGTATGAGAATGAACAGCTATTATTAGAAAAAGAACAAAATGCTTTATCTCTAGAATCTTCCTACTTACGAATTAATCAGGTGGAAAGACAAATAAATGATTTGGATGAAAAAGAGGAAGAGTTGACGAAGCAAGTAGGCAAGGATGAAGCAAAAAAACAAGTTGATGCCGAAAGAGATCAATTAAAAACAGATTTAAAATTAGCTAACATCGAAGCTAGACAAGTGCTACTTCAAAAAGAAACAATTGAGAAAAAACTGGGAGAACTTGAAGTTGTAAGTGAAATTTCTGGTACGGTTCTTTCTATTAGTATAGATGCATCAAAAGGAGTCACTCAAGGAGCTATTTTACACATTGCAAAACCTGATGAGCTTATTGTAAAGGGATCCATTTCTGAATATGACTCTTTAAAAATTAAGGAGAAGCAACCTGTAACATTGAGATCTGATGTTGTACCAGGAAAGGAATGGGTTGGTGTCGTTAGTAAGGTCAATCTTCTGCCGGAACAGAGTGAAAATGCAATGGGTAATGAAGATAGTGCTGTTCAGTATCCAATTGAGGTTACAATTGATGATAAAGGTATTAAAGCAAAACCAGGTTTTAAATTAATAATGGATATCCAAACAGAAAAAAGAAAAGCTCTTGCTGTCCCTTTAGAAGCAGTTAAACAGGATGCTGAAGAATATTATGTATTTGTTGTTGAAGAAGGAAAGGCCATTCGTAAAATAGTAAAAACAGGAGCGGCAAGTGATGAGTATATGGAGATCAAAACAGGGTTAGAAACAGGAGAAAGAGTTATTGTTAGTCCTTCAATTGAACTGCAAAATAACATGGAAGTGAATGAGAAATGATTGAGTTAACTTCCATTACTAAGAGCTATAAAGTTGGACAGGATACATTAGATGTTCTTAAAGGAATTAGTCTAACAATTAACGAAGGTGAATTTGTAGCGATTATGGGTCCTTCTGGTTCCGGAAAATCGACACTAATGAACGTGATTGGGTGTTTAGACAACCCTACCTCGGGAACATACTTACTCGGTGATGAGGACATTTCCACTTATAAGGATGAAATGTTAGCTAGGGTACGTAATTTATCGATAGGCTTTGTTTTCCAACAATTTCAGCTTCTTCCCCGTCTCACTGCTCTAAAAAATGTAGAGCTTCCGATGGTTTACGCCGGTTATAAGAAAAAAGAGCGTGAGGAGAGAGCAAAGCAGGCTCTTGAAAAAGTTGGGCTAGCTGAGAGGATGAATCACTTGCCCAATGAGTTATCTGGGGGACAAAAACAACGTGTTGCAATCGCGAGGTCAATTGTAAATAACCCTAAAATAATACTAGCTGACGAACCAACTGGTGCACTTGATAGTAAAACAAGCATTTCAATAATGGAGCAATTCACACAATTAAATTTGGAGGGTACCACAGTTATACTTGTTACCCACGAACAAGAGGTAGCTGATTATGCAAAGCGAATCATAACCGTTAGAGATGGTATCATTCTCTCAGATGTAGAGCGGAGGAGAGAAGTATGAGCTTACTTGAAAATGTAAAGATGGCATTATGTTCAGTTTTAGCTCATAAATTGCGGTCCATTTTAACGATGCTCGGAATTATTATAGGTGTGGCATCCGTTATTTTAGTTGTTGCCATCGGTCAAGGTGGAGAGCAATTACTAAAAACTTCAATAACTGGTCCTGGTAATACGATTGAAGTTTATTACGAACCAAGTGAAGAAGAATTAATGTCAAACCCAAATGCCTATATGAATGCTGCCTTTACTCAAGAAGATGTTCATTCACTAAGTAATATACCAGAAGTGAAAAAAGTGGTAGCTGCTTCATCAGAATACTTTTCAACAAGATATCAGGAAGAAACAGTCGATACTAGTGTTTACGGTATAAACCAAGCCTATATGGAAGTAAATAACTTGAAAGTTGAATCAGGAAGAAATCTGGTTGAAGCAGATTTTATTGGAGGCACACGTGTAGGGGTTATTAGCTCAGAATTGAAAAAGGAAATGTTTGATAAAAATGAGCCGTTAGGTGAAGTTGTTTGGATTAATGGTCAACCGATTGAAATTATAGGAGTATTAGAGAAGCCAGAAGGTTTATTCGCATTCGGGGCGATGGAAGTATATGTACCATGGAATACATTTCGGAACTCTTTTGGAAAAAATGAATATAATTCAATTACTTTACAGGCTACAAATGCAGATGTAATGAAAGAGGTTGGAGAAAAGGCAACAACTCTTTTAAATACAACTCATAATACAGATGATTCTTATAAAGTGTTTAATATGGAAGAAATGGCAGAAGGAATTGGTCAAATCACAACCATTATGACGTTAATCATTGGATCAATTGCAGGCATCTCACTTGTAGTCGGGGGAATTGGTGTGATGAATATCATGCTTGTTTCCGTAACTGAGCGAACAAAAGAAATCGGAATAAGAAAGGCGTTAGGTGCAACAAAGCGTCAAATTCTTACTCAATTTCTAATTGAATCGGTCACCCTTACTCTTATAGGTGGAATTATCGGAATTTTATTAGGAGCAGTAGCAGCAAATGTTGTATCAATCTTTGCTGGATGGCCACCTCTCATTTCATGGCAGGTTGTTTTAGGAGGGTTAATATTTTCAATGATTATTGGAATTGTATTTGGAATGTTACCTGCGAATAAAGCGGCCCGCTTAAGTCCAATTGAATCTTTACGATATGAATAACATTTTATTTACCTCCCATTAGTTGTTTATGGGAGGTTTTTTATTATGTTTATCTTGAAATGCAGAGACTGATTTAACTAATACAATCGAATTCTTTAAAAAACAATCAATTTCATTCACCTATAATGAATTTTTACTATTATTTTATTAAAATATCATTCGGTGTATGAATGTTTTTGAAAGAGTTGTATGTATATAGTGATAAAAAGTGATAGTTTTTGATAAAATATGATTGATTTTGGTTGGAGATGAAAGTATAATGAAAAAGTAAGCAAAGGATGTATTCGCTTACAAAAAATTAGGAGGTGTTGTTAGTTGTTAACACCTGAACGTCATCGACTAATTCTTGATCTTTTAAAAGAAAGACATTCTGTGAAAATACATGAACTTGTCGACTTAACTAACACATCAGAGTCAACAATTCGTCGAGACTTAACACAACTGGAAGAAGATAAATATTTAAAACGAATTCATGGCGGTGCAGCACTTTTACAAGGAAAGTTAAAGGAACCAAATGTTAGTGAAAAATCTGCCAAAAACCTTCAACAAAAGAAAGTGATTGCAGCTGAAGCAGCTTCTCTTGTAGAAGAAGGAGATTGTATTTTTTTAGATGCAGGTACAACAACACTACAAATGGTTGAATATTTATCACCTGAAAAAGAAATTGTCGTTGTAACTAATGGACTAACTGTTATTGAACCGCTTTTAAGCAAAGGTATAAAAACATATTTAATAGGTGGATTTTTAAAGCCATCCACTGGTGCTATGATTGGACGCGGTGCTTTAACGGCATTAGAACAATACCGTTTTGATAAATGCTTTTTAGGAGTAAATGGCATACATGTTGAGTTAGGTTATACAACACCTGACCCAGAAGAAGCAGCAATGAAAATGACAGCGCTAAAGCTTTCAAGAGAAAAATATGTTTTAGCTGATTATTCCAAATTTGGAGAAATTGCATTTTCAAGAATTGCTCAGCTTTCAGAAGCAAAGATTATAACGGATGAAGGGGAAGATGAAGTCCTTTATCCATATACAAAAAATACAGCAATAAAGGTAGTGAATATATGATTTATACCGTGACATTGAATCCATCAGTTGATTACATCGTAAGAGTTGAACAATTTGAGCTAGGATCGTTAAACCGTACATCGGAAGATTCAAAATTTCCTGGTGGTAAAGGGATTAATGTATCACGTGTGTTGAAACGATTAGGTGTTGAATCTAACGCATTAGGTTTTATAGGTGGTTTTACCGGTTCTTTTGTAGCAGATTTTCTATCTGGAGAGAATATTCAACACAACTTTATAAACGTTTCTGGTGATACGAGAATAAACGTTAAGCTAAAAACTGACGTTGAGACAGAGATAAATGGAGTAGGACCTAGTGTGTCAGAAGAACAGCTAAATCAGTTTTTAAAATTGTTTCAGCATATGAATCAAGACGATATTGTTCTTTTAGCAGGTAGTATTCCAGGGACATTACCAACATCTATCTATCAAAAAATCATGACTATTTGTAAAGAGAAAGAGATAAAAGTAGTCGCAGATGTTTCTGGTGATGCGCTAAAAGAAGTTGTATCTGAAAAGCCATTCTTAATCAAACCAAATCATCATGAATTAGGGGAATTGTTTGAAACAAACATTCAATCTGTGGAAGATGCACATAAATATGCGAAGCAGCTTGTTCAACAAGGTGTAAAGCATGTAATTGTCTCAATGGCTGGTGAAGGGGCACTTCTAGTTACAGATGAAATCGGTTATGTAGCAAATGTACCAAAAGGAAAGGTATTAAATTCTGTTGGTGCCGGTGATTCAGTTGTTGGTGGCTTTTTAAGTGCTTTCTCCGAAAATAAATCGTTGGAAGAAGCGTTTAAGATTGGTGTTGCTTCAGGCAGTGCAACAGCATTCTCACTTGAGCTTTGCACAAAAAAAGAAGTAGAAGAGTTATTACCTCAAATAGAAGTAGTCAAAATATAGAGGGGGAAAAAAGATGAGGATAACAGAAGTATTAACAAAAAGGACAATAAAATTAGAAATCCAATCAACGTCAAAGGGCGACGTTGTAAAAGAATTAGTTGATGTTTTAGATCGTGCTGGTAAGCTTTCAAACAAAGAGTCTTATGAGCAAGCAGTATTAAATCGTGAAAAACAAAGTACAACAGGAATTGGTGATGGTATTGCGATTCCTCATGCTAAAACAAATGCAGTGAAAGAACCTGCTATTGTGTTTGGACGTTCAACAAATGGTGTGGATTATGAGTCATTAGATGGCCAGCCAAGTTATTTGTTTTTCATGATTGCTGCTCCAGAGGGCGCAAACAATACCCACTTAGAAGCATTGTCAAAACTCTCAAG
>NZ_JBLUOI010000072.1:0-24972 GCF_048059995.1 Metabacillus sp. YM-086
TCATATATTAATGGAAGGTGTACCAGCAAATATTAATGTTGATAAAGTAAAAGATACATTATTGAAGATGGAAGAAGTCAACGATATTCATGATTTACACATTTGGTCAATTACATCTGATTTCCCAACATTAAGTTGTCATTTAGTCGTAGGTCCAGGAATTAGTCATCAAGAGCTCCTTGTAAAAGCCAAACAAATTTTGCATGATCAATTTCACTTGCACCATACAACGATCCAAATAGATGTTGAAGGATATCAATGTTCAGAGGGAGATCATTGTAATTAAAAATAACCGAGCCCTTTTAGGGTTCGGTTTAAATATGTCTTGCATGATCTATGGTCTGTTTTAAGACATGAATAACATGCTCATCATCGTGATAGTAGAACATAGTCGTGCCTTCTCTCCTGAATTTAACAAGTCGAACATTTTTTAAGAAACGAAGCTGGTGTGATACAGTTGATTGCAGTAATGATAACTTATCAGCAATTTCATTAACAGAATGTTCTCCCTCAAATAATAAATTAAGGATTCGAAGACGGGTTGGATCAGAGAGTGCCTTAAACGTTTGAGAAACAATAAATAATGTTTCTTCATCTAAATCAAAGTCTGGACTGGATTTCATATCATCTTCATTCATGAATTTAGCTCCTTATATTTTATATAGGCTATTATAGAAAAGATCTATGACATTAACAATAAATTTACGAATCATAAAAAAAGTTAAAGTTTATAAAATTGTAAGATTATATAACCTAAATAATAAGACAACCATTATATGATTAGTAAGAGTCTTTTTACGGTTACAAAATAGAAACAAGGAGATGTGAAAAAAACATGAAAAATATACTCTTTCTGTTCATGAGCTTTTTATTATTAATACCAAATTTAACATCAGCACATACAGCTCTTTCATCGTCTAATCCAAAAGAAGGCGAGACCATTTCAGGACCCTTAAACGAAATTACTCTAAACTTTGAGACTGAAATTGAACCTATTAGTACAATGAGTGTATTGAAGGGGGAAGAAGAAATTTCATTTCAACAAGTTGAAGTAACAGAACGCCAAATGATTGGTACATTATCAGCATCATTAGATAATGGATCATACGTAATTAATTGGAAAATCGTAGGTAAAGATGGTCATACAATTACTGGAGAAGTACCATTTAACGTTCAAAAAGTAGTAGAAGAAGAAGTACAAGAACAACCGACTGAGAACCAAGAGACTTTGGAGAAGCAAGAAGAATCCATAAAGGAAGAAGTTGATCAGTCTGAAAATGAATTACAAGAAACAAAGAATAAGCAATCAAATGGACTTTCTACAACACTCATAATTGCAGTTCTTGGATTGATATTAATCATTGGATTTACTTTAGTTTTTAGAAAGAAGAAATAAAAAATGAATTTTATTATTCCAATTACTGAATTATTTACGTATATATTATTCTCTATATTAGTGGGACATGTGGCTTTACAATTTATTCATAAAGATAAAAAGCCAACTACTAAATTTCCAAAATCAGCTTTACTCTTATCAACATTAGGAATTATCGTTTTTACATTTGGACCTGTATTACAGGTCATCCTCTACTTCGCAGATAGTGTGGGTTTAGGATTAACAACTTTTTCAGTTATTACGGATTTTCAAGTAGGTAATGCATGGATTTTTATAGGGTTCGTTTCAACGCTACTGTATATGACGATTCTTTTAGAAGGATCAAAGTTTCTTCAAGCAATTTGGTTACTTTTAATGATACTTGCAGTCGGTTATGCAAGTCATGTAGCATCATTAAACTTCTGGTATGGATTTATTTCTCATTCAATCCATTTTCTAATGGTAACGCTCTGGGTAGGAATATTAATTCATGTCGGTTGGTTTTCTAAAGACAAAAAAAATTGGTCCTCCTTTTTAAAATGGTTTACTCCATTAGCATATGGAATACTAATTTTTATCTTTGTTAGTGGATTAATATTGATGGTGAATGTTGTGGAATTAAAAGAATATGTTAATGCTTGGGTACTTCCATATGGGCAAATGCTTTTGTTAAAACATATTAGTATCATTCCTATTCTTATTTTTGCATTTATTAATAGCATCTTACTAAATAAATCAAAAAGTAACTCTGGATATGATCCGAGAACTTGGGTGAAAGCAGAAACAATCCTATTACTAATTACGTTCTTTTTTACTAGTGTATTAGGAAACTTATCACCTCCACACGATGTAAATTTTACTGTGAAATCAGAAGGAGCTGCTTCTTGGGTAGAATGGATACTTGGAAGAGAAATAGCTTCTCCACTCCAAACTGAGTTCTTAGCATCTATTCAAGGAATTGTATTAGTCGTCATGAGTATTTTATTCCTTGTACTAATCATTATTAGTTTTATTAAAAATGTGAAGCCGATTGTTTCTATTCTGTTCGCTACTTGTTTTATTTTAGCTATGTACTTTGGTCTTATGATGAATATAAATTTTTAATTACTATGCTGTATATCGATCAATAAAATAACTTGAGATTTCTTTTTGGCTTAAGGGGGAGTGATATTACATGAAACTTTTTAAAATAGTTATTCCAACGACAGTTGTAGTATTCGTATCGGCACTTTGGATACTTGAAAAGGATCATTCAACTGTTCCATTGTATATCCGTATATTAATTTCATTAGGTGGGGCACTATTGTCTGGCATTTTGACCTATTTTCTGATGAGACAGGATGCAGGTGACGTGGACCAAAATGCTAATAATTGAAGAAATACTGACTGATAGGGTCCCCTCTGAAAAGCCACTGAGTATTCAGTGGCTTTTGTCATTTATTATGGATTAATAGGAATTCCTAGCATGAGTTTAGTTTAATAGTTGTCGAATGTTTGAATCCTTTCCGATTAGGATAAAAGTTAAGAGAGATATTGTTATCGAAGATGGGCTATTTATTCAATTTAGTAAATTTATTTAATAATGAAAATAGGAGGTGTTAAATTGCCGAAAAAACATACTTCAACTCAGAACACAAAACTAGCCTTCTTTCTTAACTTAGCTTTTACAATCATTGAATATATTGGTGGATTTTTAACTAATAGTATGGCAATTCTATCTGATGCTACCCACGATTTGGGTGATAGTATATCATTGGGAACCTCTTGGTATCTTCAACGGATATCCAATAAAGAAAGTGATGGAAAATACAGCTTCGGATATAAGAGGTTTTCTACATTAGGGGCTTTAATAAGCGGAATCGTATTAACAATTGGGTCAATTATTATTTTGATTAAATCAGTTCCCAGGCTCTTTAACCCAACACATCCTGATGCTCAAGGTATGCTTTGGTTAGCATTATTAGGTGTTGCAATGAATGGCTTTGCAGCATGGAAATTGTATAAGGGAGATTCAATGAATGAAAGTGTTCTATCTTGGCATCTTCTAGAGGATTTACTTGGGTGGGTTGGAGTCCTTATAATCAGTATCGTTCTCATGTTTAAAGATATTCATATTCTAGATCCTATTTTATCCATTGTGATTTCCACTTTTGTATTAATTAATGTTATTCGTAAATTAATGAAAACAATGAAAGTTTTTCTGAATGCGGTACCAGATGGGATTAATCTAGAATCAATACAGAAGAAGATGATGGAGGTAGATAGAGTTAAAAAGGTTTCCCATCTCCACATATGGTCAATTGATGGGGAAGTTAATGCAATGTCAGTTCATCTTTATCTGAGTGAAAATATGTGCAGTAAGGAAAATGAGGAATTAAAGAATCAAATAAGGGATAGTGTATCTGACCTAAAGGTTACACATTCTATAATCGAAACTCATCTATTAAAGTGAGTAGAAAGGCTATTTACTCACTTTTTCATTTGATTAAAAAAACATATAGCTGTCATGTAACTAAGGAGTGCTAAAGTCAAAATTGTTAAAATCATGTGAACTGAAGAAGTGAAGGGACTTATCTGTTCTGATTTGGATATGAACCCACCTATTGTTGTAAGGAAGGTTAAAGAAATTAAGAGTGTTGCCTTCTTTTTAAAAACTTCCCATTTAAAAGTAAGAAAGACAGCATAACTTATGTAAAATAAAATAAGCAACCCTAAAATCCCATGTATGAAATAAGTAAGGTAAGAAAGATTGAATCTGTTCGTACTAATTTGAAAAATCTGTTGGCTAAGTTCAAAATGTTTAAACAAAGCACCAATTAAGATTTCAACTAAAAGAAAGAAGAATCCTTTTATTAATGGCTGTCTGATCACGTTAGTTTTCTTATCAAAGGATGATACATTTAAACCAACATGAAGAAAGATTAGTGAAATTAATAAGAACAAACTAAACATGACATCAAGTGTTGTAAAACCAGTTGGAGTTCCAAATAAAACATTCAATCCTCCAATCAATGACTGGATAAACAACAAAGATAATGTGAATAGAGAGAAGAGACGGATTGTCCTATTCTTTGATTTTTTCCATGCAATTATGAAGTTAATAAGGATAATAAATCCAAGTAACATTGTGAATAAGCGATGTGAATATTCGATAATAATATGATAATTAGTAATGTCAGGAATGAGTTGTCCATTGCAGAATGGATAATCTGTACCACAAGCATCTCCTGAATTAGTAGCAACGACTAAATTTCCTAATATTAGGGCTGCGATTGTAATAAAAATAGTGAATAGGGAGAATGTATTTTTCATAGCTGTCCTTTCGGTGTTAATGTATTTACATATGTTCATATATTAACAAAGATTGTTATTATGTTCTATAAAAATATAGAAATTTACCTCGTCTTATTAAAATATATCTAAAAGAATTAGATGCTTTACTTGTTCAAAAAATGACAATTTGGTGAAGGATTATTAATATTTGTTGAATGTCATATGATTATATGTTCAGATTTATTATAGAGTGCTATGGAGGTAAAAAATAATGATGAACATGTTTATAGTTACAAGTGGAACTATCTTTGTTATTTTAATTGCATATGTTTTGTTTCTGTTTTTATCTTACAGAAAAGGAAACCATAAATCTTCAAATAAGAAACAGTAATTTATACACTTTATCGTTTTTGATTGTATTAATAAACAAAAAGGGAGTTGTTCAAAAGTGCTATCTACTGTAATTGTTTATCTTGTATTATCTTTGTTATCTTTAGGAGTAATTTATATCTTCAAGAAAAAATCTGATAAAGAATTAAAGCAGCTTGACGAAAAATATAAAAACTAAACACTGTAATAAAAACATTAAAATATTTTCCAACTTACAGTTCAAAAATAAAAGGTTCAGTAATAATATTGTAAGAGGGTAGGTATGTGATGAGTAACTTGCGTCAAAAGAATCTAGATGTCTTTAATCATTTCTGGGGTTTTTTGTTTTTAGCTGTATTTTTTCTCTGGATAAAAACATTTATTATTCAATTAACACAGTTTGACTTAGGATTAGAAAATACAATTCAGCAGTTTTTATTATTTCTGAATCCATTAGGGTCTTCCATATTTTTATTAGGATTTTCTTTCTTATTTAAAGGGAGAAAAAAGTATTTAGGGCTTATTATCATTGATTTTCTGTTAACAATTCTTTTATATGCAAATACCTTATATTACCGTTTCTTTAATGACTTTATCACTTTACCTACGTTAATGCAGACACAGAATTTTGGGGATGTAAGTAGCAGTGTCCCTACATTAATAAAGCCATACGATATTCTATACTTTATTGATATTTTAGCTTTAATCATATTACTCTCTCTTCGCTTTGTAAAAATTGAAAAACGAGTAACAAGTAAACGGAAGGTTGCTGTTTTATATTCAGCTGCTCTAGTAATATCGATGATTAATTTAGTATTAGCTGAATCGGATCGACCACAATTACTAACAAGAGGATTTGACAGAAACTATATTGTGAAGTATTTGGGTATGTATAATTATACTCTCTATGATGCAGTCCAAAGTACAAAGGCATCGGCACAAAGAGTTTTAGCAGATAGTGACGAATTGACCGAAGTAATAAATTTTACAAAAGCGAATTATGCTGAACCAAATCCGAAATATTTTGGGGCAGGAAAAGGTATGAATGTAATCTACCTACACCTTGAGTCGATGCAAAACTTCCTGATTGACTACAAACTTAATGGTGAAGAAGTAACACCGTTCTTAAATTCATTAACTAATGAAGAAAATACTCTTTATTTTGATAATTTTTTTCACCAAACTGCTCAAGGTAAAACATCTGATGCAGAATTTATGGTGGAGAACTCTTTATATGGACTACCACAAGGTTCAGCTTTTACCACAAAAGGTTTAAATACGTACCAGGCTGCACCAGCTATTTTAGGTCAGCAAGGCTATACATCAGCTGTATTCCACCCGAATTCCGGGACCTTTTGGAACCGAAATGAAATATATAAATCGTTAGGATACAACAATTTTTTTGATGAAAGCTACTATCAAATAAAAGACGAAAACAAAGCAGATTACGGTTTAGAGGACAAGCCATTTTTTGACCAGTCAATTCAGTTCTTGGAATCATTACCTCAGCCATTCTATACAAAATTTATAACAGTATCACATCATTATCCTTATAATATGGATCAAGAAGAAGCTACAATCGCACCTCATACAACTGGTGATAGGTCAGTAGATAATTATTTTCAAACAGCTCGTTATGCAGATGAAGCATTAAAACAATTCTTTACGTATTTGAAGAAGTCTGGCTTATATGATAATTCCATCATTATTATGTATGGAGATCATTACGGTATTTCCCAAAATCACAATAAAGCGATGGAGAAAGTGATTGGAAAAGAAGTAACACCATTAGAAGGTGCAGGTTTACAAAGAGTACCATTATTTATACGTGTTCCTGGTATAGAGGGTGGTGTTCGTCATCAATATGGCGGACAAATTGATCTTCTTCCAACACTACTTCATTTATTGGGAATTGATACCAAAGAATATGTCCATTTTGGTACAGATCTATTATCTGAACAGCATAAACAAATTGTTCCTTTCCGAAATGGTGATTTCGTAAGTCCGTCCATCACTTTTGTTGATGGGAAATATTATGATTCTAATACTGGTACGGAACTAAAAGAGGCCCAGATCGATGAGGCTAAAAAGGTTCGAGAAAGTGTGGAGAACAAATTGTTATTATCAGATAAAGTAGTTAATGGGGATTTATTACGATTCCATATACCTGAAAATTTTACTCCTGTGGATCGATCAAAATATAATTATAACTACTATTCAAATAAAGCATTAGAATAGTAAAATATTTATTCATAAAGGCTTCTGAGGAACTTTTCCTTTGACAGCCTTTATTTAGTTTTTACCTTAGTGAGAGAGGGATAGATGCCAACATATCACTTGCTAAGTACGGTGCAACAATGGGAAGCGACTTGTGAACATATGATTTAGTATGTTAATAAATCAAGAGCATCAATATGAAAGGGAACAAATTCAACTCTCTTGAGGGATTGTGCAGAGATGTATACGTAAATGTTTAAATATTTAACTAGATGTACACATTCTAGCCAATTCACTTTCTCAATATTGTGCTTTTGGCTCTCAATTTTATTGACGACATGCATAACTTCCAGACGCATAATCACAACAATCAGCCCAAACTTGCTTAAATTGTACAAAAGAGTACCAAAAGTATTCTATCTAAAACAGTCTAGATATTGTATGAACATATCTTATGAGGGAAGATAAAGGATCTATATCAAGAATACCAGGGCATCATAAACTAAAAGTTTCTAACAAAGAGTTTTTAAAAAACTTTAATAGTACTTAATAAATTGAGAAACTTAAAACAAGTAAGGACACATCATTTAAGATAGTCCTTACTTGTTCAGGATTAACTAAACAAAGCAGCCCCAACAATTATTAATAAAATGAATAGAACACCTATTAGAGCGAATGCTCCACCGCTGCCAAAGCCACCATATCCTGCACCGTAGCCACCAAAGCCACCGTAATTACCATAACCAAAACCCATATGAATTCTCCTTTCCTTTCATTAGCAGGGTTAGTAATATCCTATTATGATGAAGTGGAAGTTGATTGGATTCATGTCTAACTTAAGTAAAAGTAGGGTATAGGATTACTTTTCATTTTTCAGAAAAAGGTCTTTCCCAGTATTTAGATAAGTAAGGGCTTTATCCATACTAAGTATCTCTTTTGGATTGACAACAGTAGTTTTCATTTCAATTTTTTCCTTTAAACGTATATTTTTTATAATTCGATTACTGTTATTATTTACACCGTTATCCGTACTACCTGTATAGTTAGACAAGTCTTCTTGATTTAAAAATTGTAATTTATATTCCTTAATTAGTTTGTTGGCAGTATCTTTATCTTCAACATATATGCTGATTTCATCGTTAATAGATATCAAGGATGCGTTTATACCAATAGAAAGATTATTTTCTAGTATTTTAAAATCAAGAGGATTTTTATAATGATCGTGAAATAATAGTTCCTCGACATAACTAATATCTTCTATGAGATTAACTTTTTTATTAGGGTGTAATTCCTTATATTCTGCCTTTTTATTGTTTATCCATTTGTTAAATTCATTTATATCTCTAACGTCACCTATGTGTTTCTCGTTAATATATATATGATAAATAGAATGCAACTTAGAATCTTTAGTGTCAGTTGCATAAATTTTATTTTCAGTTATTATCAGAATGAAAATAACTAACAATAGACATTTTAAATAGCTTGTCCTAAACAAAACCGTCCCTCCGCAAATTTCGACATTATGTATATTTTAACATATTAAAATTATTCTATTGAACTAAATCTTACTTAACAAAACTGTAACAAAGTAAGTGTATATTAGTAACATGGTAAATGAAGTGGAAATAAATAACAAAACTCCACAAAGGTGATTTGTTGGTATTGTAAAAGTAAGTAATAATATTATTATATTTATATATAGATCTTACTTTTTTAATGTTGTAAGCCAATTGAGTTCTTATGATTTAATCTGTAAAGTTTAAGATATTGAAGAACAATTAATAAAAGGTAAAAATAAATTTTTGCGAAACAGACCAATTTAGTAATAATGTAATTCCTGATTCAATTGTTATACCTAGATCCTAAATTTTTGAAAATTCTAAAGGAGAAGAAGTGACACAGCTTAATGGGTTTTAGTAAGTAAGCTCCTGGTGAACTTCAAAAGCAAGAGGATACTCTCAATTGCCGTAAATACAGGTGATTCTTATGGTGGGATGGAAAGCTGAATAAATATAAATGATAAAATTAAGTGTTGTCTAATAACAAAGGTGAACTTTACTACTTTTGTTATTAGCTTGTTTATTATTGGGGAAATTAGTTTATAGATAAATTACGTTGTCAGTAGTAATTATAAATTTAAATTTTGTACGAATGATCATTTAATCACTTTAATATAATATTTTCAGGTACTGCTTTTTCTTTGTAAATCTTATTTTTTATTAAACCTACTAGGAGTGAATTTAATGGAGAATTCTTCATTTTTACTAAGTGGATATATATTTATAGGAACCACTTTTGGTGCACTATTGAGCTACTTAATTCTCAAGATAGAAGGAATTAAAATACAGTATTTGTATTTATTATGTGGTGGAATAATTATAGGAATACTTATATTTGATTTAATACCTCATTCAATAAGTGAATACCGCTTAATAAGCATTTTATTAGGTTTATTAGTTGGTGTAATTGGGTGTAATATTATCCATCAAATGCTACATAATATTACTTCACAATCTGATAGGTCGAGATTATCTATTTTATTTGCGATCATGTTGCACACAATTCCAATTGGGATAGCAATAGGTTCTTCATTAACATCAGATCTTATTACTACATCACTATTAATGACATTGCTTATTCATCAAATTCCTGAAGGAATAGTATTAATGGTATCTTTCCGAAGAACTGGGCGGAATTTTGTTAGTTTCTTAGCTACATGTCTTTTATTATCACTCCTATTTTTTGTTTCATCGTTTATTGGAAGTAAGATAGTATTTACATATAAATTAATGGGTATTCTACTAGGGGTGGCAATCGGTTTCTTAGGTTTTACTGCAATTAAAGAGTTTATTATCGATGCAAGGAAAGGAATAAGTAACATGCCGTTTGTTATTTTATCTGTATCAGGAGCAAGTTTAGTGTTGCTTTTACATCAATTGTTTAGTTTTCATTAGTAATAAAAAGTTTGAAGTGGATGAGTTAACCAAATTTCATAAACAATAATTGGGGATTTTATATAAAAACTGTGATAAATTATGACGGTTTATTTTTTTGTGAAAATTTCATAAATAGATAAGAGGTAAATTAAATGAGGTGGGTACTTTATCAAGAGTATTGAATTTCTTTTGTAGCAAACCTAGTAACTGAGTATTGCGAAGGAAGGGGTACTCCATTTATTTTTATTTTATATAAGGGTATTAGCTATTTTATAAGAAAATTCCGTTTTACAACATCTTATTTTCAACTTTGCTCTAGTATTTAAAATAATAAGATAATATTTATAAAGGCATAGTTTATATGCTTTATTCTATTTTCCTTCTCTTAGACGTTAAGATTATCTTCTCATTCCCCTTAATCTTTTAGCAATGGTTGGAACTAATTATAAATTGCTTTTAAGATTGGTGTAAACCTCCCGATGAATAAACACTTCTAGATGATATATACAGTACTAGAAAATGTATAATTCTTAAGAAGAATAACATAATATTAACGCATTCTAAATTAAGAAGATATATAAGGAGAGATTTATGATTCTCTTTTTACTTTGAATATCTCTGATTATTATCGGAAGTGTTTTGACAATGTCTACATCAAAATGGTTAATGGTAGAAGAGATTTTTAGTGAAAAAGACCGTTCGAAAAAGTTAGAACTAATCATAAATGAGATTTGTTTTCCGGATATGAGTTCAGTTGGTTACCTTTTACTTAGTATTGGCATGATTGGATTAGGTCTATTTTTAATATGTTATGTTGAGAGGTGAAAAACGACAAAAAAATCTGTAGGAATTCAGTCTTCCATCAAAAGTTTTTTAAAAAATTGAATTAGGAATTGTCCTACTTTACCTACTGTTAAAACGGAAAAGAATTATTTCAATATTAATCAAGAGGGCAGTTAAAATGATTATTGAGAAACAAATGCCTGTACCCAATTCAATGGGCGATTAAGAAATACGAGGTCCTTGAAAAAACGGCACTATTTTTCTCTTGAAAATTTCAAGAGGAAGAGTTGATCTGGACGGGTTCGGTTTAAGGTATCGTTCTAAAAGCTAGAATAATGAAAATGAATGGGAAGAGTGGGAGACCATCTATCTATCCATCGATTGATTTCCGTGTGAAAGTGAAAGACCCAGGAGTTTAAAAAGCTGTAAAGTAAGAAGTAAGGTTATATTTACTAATAAGTAATTACGGTAGTTCCTTTTTGTTTTCACTTATTTAACGATTCAAGCTAATAAATGTTAGTAGGTGAGATTAAAGAAGAACGGTGTCAGTGTATTTAAGTTCTTCTATATTTATTATTATTAAATGTAGGAACAGTATATGTAATTTAAAAGTTCGTCAAGATTCCACATCTAAACATTCATGAGATACAAGTTCTAAATTCTAAAAATAGTGAAGTTAAACCTTTTAGAATTTTGATGACTATGAAATGCATAATGAAAAGCTGTCCTAGGCAATACTATTGAGGTGAGTAATCTATTTGGGGTAATTCTAACATTTAAATATAACAAAGTCCTTAATATTCTATTTCATCAAAATCTTTGGGTTGAGGTGTTGGTTGCGTGTGTTTTAACTTTGGATTTGTTGAAATTTCATCAGATAATTCTGAAAATATTTAACTTGATTTTTGGGTGAGTATTCATTCTCTGTTCTATTGATGTTTTTGTCCATATTGGTTTCCCTCCATTTCCCTCATAGGGATAACAGTCTGTTGGTAAGGACTAATCCCCTGAACTTCTGCGACTAAATATCCATTTAGGTAAACATTAAATGTAGGTTTATTTGAGTGAATTTTCTATTAATTCACTCATGAAAGTTTAATTTTTGTTCAACCATGGATATACTCACTCCTCTCCTATTTCAATATGATTTATTTTCCCCAAAAACTGAAGTTAATATTTAAATTTTTACCGTTTAATAAGAGAATGTAATAATACACCCTCTCCTATTTCCACTATTTGGATTGAGTTCGTTTAAATAATATAACTTTTAAAGAACAATATTAAAGGGTATGGAGGTGGTATTAATGACTAAACAAAGTAATTTTCCTTTAGCTATGACTAACATGGGGGAACCATCAGAAATGAGTCCGATTAAGGAAATTACTTATGAGGATACGGGGTCACCTATTATTGAAGTTACTCAACCTCTTACATCAAAGGAACCGCTTGAAATTAGAAAACCTTCATCGGTAACCTTGATTTGATTTAAATATATAAAGAAGGTAAAACGTATCTTATTTTACCTTCTTTATATATTTCTTACCCCATCCCTTTATTGGTGCTTTGTAACTAAAAGTGTTAGGAAAAGGAAAAGTTTATTTAATTAATTTTTTTAGCGAGAAGAAGAGACCACTCACTTCATATAGCTTAAATTATTAAGAAGGAGATGTATGACGTGGAGAAATACTTAATCTATAAGAATGGAAACCAGATTGATGAAGTAATAGAGTCCGTTGATGGAACCTTAATAGATGTTTTAGGTAAATGGTTAAATGAAAAGGAATTTAAAGGGACATATAAGATGATTGAACAAACAGAAAAAAAGCCTTGTTGTGCCGAAATCAATGATAACCTTTACTTTTCAATTGGATACGTTGAACTTTAGTGGAAAAGAAGATTTTTAATTAGTAAACGATTTTAATGAGAAGTAAATCTAAAATTCTAATTTTAGGAGTGAAAATATGAAGGACGGTGTTATTTCCTCAGAGCAAATTGCACTTATTGTTACTGCAATAATTATTGGAACGCTTGCTCGTGTTCTTACAATAAAAGAAGACTACCGGCAATATCCTAGTTATCCAAATGGATATTTAATTCATTTAATTACAGGATTTGTTGCCGCAGCTTTAGGAGCCGTAGCCATTCCAGCCTTAATGACTAAAAATTTTGTTGCAGTTACTTTTTTAACACTTGCTATTCAGCAGTTTCGAGACGTGCGCAAAACGGAACGAGAGAGTTTAAAAGACCTTGAAAATACTGAATACGCTTATCGAGGCGATGCTTATATAGATGGTATTTCAAAAACATTTGAAGCACGCAACTATTTTGCTCTTATTGTATCTTTTGCAACCGGACTAACTATTCAATTAGTAAATACAAATTCAATATGGATAAATATTATATGTGGAACTATTGTTGGTTTCATAGTTCTCTTTGTACTAAAACGATTTTCAAAGGGGAAGACAGTTGGAGATATTGCGAATGTAAAAGAAGGAAAGGTCGAAATAAAGGGGTCTGAATTATTTGTTGATGGGATATATGTATCGAACCAACTTGGGACTGAAAATGCCCGAAAGTTATTTGAAAAAGAGGGTCTCGCAGTTGTTATCTATCCTCGTGAAGAACATTTTCGTATAACTCTTGATAATTATGGACAGAGGCAGGCTATTTTATTTGAAACTACAAGGTCAGTAGGAGTTAAGAGGTACCATTTCACAAGAAAAGAATACGAAGAAGGACGGGTAGTGATTACGCTAGTTCCTATTATAAATGATATCAATAAACTTGTTGAAACAGTTAAGAACACCCCTTTGCTTGAAAGTGCAAAGAAAAGCCACTCAGTTATGCAAACAAATTTAGCAGGGAGGAAGTAAAATGGGACGTGAATCAACACAAAAACCAAATTATGAGATTCTAGCGTTTATTACTACTGACAAAGAAAAAGTAATAGGTGGTAAGCCACTGTCATTATTTGCAAAAGATGAAAAAGAGGCAGAATCTTTAACGGTAGATATCGCCAAAGCAATGAAGGCAGATGTAGTTCAAATGAAATCAGGTGACTACTTGGTCATCAGGTTATAAGATCTAGATCTTTTAATTAGTAAATCCTATAGGAGATAACGGAAATGAATGATAATTCTTGGAGAATTAAATCTTACCATAAAGGTAAATATACAGTAAGTGTTCGACAAAATTTTGAAAATGATCGTATTGATGAAGGAGATTGTCCAAAGGATGAAGTCAAAAATAATAAGTGTCATAACAATAAGTTAAAATAAATAAGGTGTATTCTGAATTCTCAAATATATTTATTTAATTATGTAGCGGACTGGATTATAAAAGGCTCAAACAGATTACCTAGTTCTGTAATATACAATATTTTTTACAGGTGAGCATATTTGGACATCTTCATTTAAGCAAGCATTTTTTTTAGCTGCGTTGTTAGAGGAATTTTTTAAATGGTTTCTATAAACATGTTGAATTTAATCAACACTAGTATATATAGGACAGCTGTATTTCTTGGATTTGTAAAGCTGGAAAACATCTTCTAATAATTGTTTGCTAACGGTATTGAAAAAGCTGTATTGCCCGTGTCTAACACTGTCTTTTTGGGTTATATGGGCTATATTTATGAAAAGGATAACTTTCCGTTAATGGAGAAAAATGGTATTTACTCGTTATTATTTTCTATCATTTTACAAGGTTCTATAGCTTTGGAGAATTCGATATTTTTTATCACTCTTAGCATTTTGTCAGTAACTTTTATTGATTTTTTATACTGTTTCAATATCTGGCGGAGAAGGTTCTGCATGTTTTGGCATTAAATATTTTTATTTTCTTCAAATGATACCCCCATATAATTCTGTTCAGGTACAACCTATCAAAAATGATGTTAGTATAAATCCCATTCTTCCTGTAATGAAAAAGTTCACTTCAAATTAAGTGAACCATATTATATAATATTATTCAATTTATATTGTACTAATAATATAGCTGTGTATTGCAAAATAGAAGTGCAGAGCTTTGCAAAGTAAAAATGCAGAGTTCCGCACTTATTTAATAGGTGCAAAAAAAAAGACTTGCCAGCCACCCCAAGTCCCTCTACTGTAATGGTGTCGAATCAATACAGAGTGGAGGAACATGAAAGGATGCTAGCAATGTCTGATATTAATTGTATCAAACACCTAAGAAACAAAAAAGGCTTATCTATAACAAAGATAAAGGAAACATTAGGGATTAATTGGAGAACTGCCAAGAAATATGCTGACGAGGATCAGTTACCAGATTCTAAGATTAAACAATCAAATGGAATGATGTATACAGATAAATGGGGAGAAATAGTTTCAGATTGGCTATTCGAAGATAGCAAATTAAAGAAAAAGTTACGCCGAACCAAGAAGCAAATATTTAATGAACTACTGGGGTTAGGCTTCAAAGGCTCTTATCGTACGGTCTGTTACTTTATATCTGACTGGGAGAATAGTCATAACGAAGAAATAGATAAAGGACATGACCGATTGGAACATCCTCCTAGTGAAGCACAAGTAGACTTCGGGGTAATGGAGGTTGTTAAAGATGGGGAGTTTATCGATACACATGTTTTAGTTATGTCGTACCCGCATAGTAATGCCGCATTCGCTGCCCCATTACCATCTGAAAATCAAGAATGTTTTCTTCAAGGATTGAAACTCTTATTCACTCAATCTGGGGGAGTTCCTAGGAGAATTAGAATTGACAATTTAACTCCGGCTGTTAAAAAAGTAAGATCAAAAACTGAAGAGGCAAAATTAACTGATGCCTTTATCCAATTTCAAAATCACTATGGATTTGAAGTTCAGGTGTGTAACCCACGCAGTGGTCATGAAAAAGGTAGTGTGGAAAACAAAGTAGGTTATATTCGATATAACTTCTTTACAACATCTCCAGTCATGAATAGTTTTGAAGATTTAACGGAAACACTTCGTAAACAGCTCCAAAATGATAGACAAAGACTTCACTATGAAAAAGAAGTAATGATTGAGGACCTCTGGAATATAGAGAAGGACTTTTTACTGGAGTTGCCAACGGAAGATTATCCAATCTTTAAAGAAGTTGAAGCAAAGGTGAATAAGTTTAATGAAGCCAAGATTGATAGCACATTAATACATATTCCTAAAGCATCAAATTATCCATTTATATATTTCGTATTATATTGGGATAAATTTAAAGCTGTTTCCCCCGACGGGGAAATTTTATTAGAAGATTTTAGATCGTACATGAACAAAAAACGGGCTATTCCGTGGGTATCTATCTTCAAAGATTGGATTCGAAAACCAAGAGTAGTACCTTATTCAAGGTATCAAAAATACCTACCGGGTCGAGTTAATGATTACTTAATGGTTGATGATTTAGTGGTTCGTAAAGAAAGATTATTAGAATTAGTTAACTTACTTGTAACACATGATATGAAGAGAATTAATGAGGAATTTTATGATTTAATTTCTGGGAAGAATGAGAATCCCTTTGGGCTAGATTGGTCGGAATATGATTCTTTGGCACCACTAGAAAGGGGTGAGTAATGATGAGCGACACTATCCGTTCAATGTGTAAGTCATTAAGGTTAGCCTATGTTTCGGAAATTTACGAAACAATTCCATTTGACTCTCCGACACAGTATTTAGAAGCGTTATTTAAGGAAGAGTTTCGTTTACGTGATAAAGCAAAGGTACAGCGCCTTATAAAAAACGCCAAATTCTTAGATTCTAAGAGTTTAAGCAATTATGAATGGAACGAGAGAATCCGATTTCCAACACAAATTGATAAAGATGGTTTAATGAGCCTAGACTTTATCAAGCAAAAGCAGAATGTCGTATTAATTGGATCACCAGGGACTGGAAAGTCCCATTTAGCAACAGGATTAGGAAGAAAAGCATGTGAAGTGGGATATGAGGTGAGATTCTATCGTGTTTCTCTCCTCATTGAACAATTAGAACAGGCGTTAAAACAGGATAAACTGGCTTCCTTTAGAAAAAGGTTTGAAAAGGTAGATTTAATTATTTTGGACGAAATGGGCTATCTACCGTTCAGTAAGGAAGGATCAGAACTATTGTTTCAACTAATTGCAGAATGGTATGAACAGAAAAGCTTAATTATTACTTCGAATCTTGAATTTAGTCAATGGAACCGTATATTTATTGACTCAAGATTAACAGCTGCTTTAGTAGATCGTTTAATTCACCACGCACACGTCCTAACGTTCAATGGTGGAAGTTATAGACTATCAAACGCACTGTCTAAGGCTAGATAGGTATTGAAATCGGGTGGCAAAACTCTGCAAAAAGTCTTGCGCGACTCTGCATTTTTTTCTTGCAAAATACAATAGCAATTAGCACTCACTTTAGCATATTTGTGAACACCGTCAAATAATTATTATACCCCAGTTATTTTGTATGTAATTTATTTGTTATCTCATATATTAAACCTAAAGAAACATTGATATAACAACAAAAGAGGGAAGCTAATTCTTATGCGAATTGTCTCTCAAAGTATTTTCTCGCCTGCAACAGAACCCGTTAATAAAAACGGTACCTTTTTTTAATAAGAGAACGAAGGAATGGCGAAAGATTAGGGTAGGTAAGGTGTCTTTAATGAATTGGTTGGTTTATGGGTGCTCTCAAATTATGGATAAAGGTATGCTCACAACATTCCATTGTTGGCTTTACTTGATAAGATAAAATAGAAAACGATGTTTAAAAGAATTTGATGATGCAAAACTCGAACTGTTAGATAGCAATTAGGTTTAAAAGATACGAAATTCAATTTGAATATGGTAAGATAGTTTAAGTTTACTGAATATGATAGATATTTAGATTGGAAATTCGTTCTAGTATCAGGTTGGGGAATCTTGGTAATTTACATTCCTATATTTGTATGGGGGGAGCCGAATTGGATTTTAAGTCGGAAACGTCTCATGATATTGAAATAGTTATAAAAAAGAAGATTACATTTAGAACAGTGCTAAATATATATGGAATATTGGTCATTTTTGCATTAATATTATCAATCTTTACAGTCCCAATTTCAATTAATGAAAATATACAATTTCTTTACAATGAAGACTTAATAATGGAAACCAAAAAGATAAAGGAATTTATATTATTTATTTTTAGTATAGGAGTGATTTACTTCTTGCTAGTTAATATATTTTATAAATATAAGAATTGATAATCTATTCAACTTTATCAAACTAGTTAAAAAGCCAATATAAAAAACGCTTTGGATTTTGGAGGCCACTGAAAAAGTCCAAGAAAAAGGTAGAAAGATTCACTTAGGTGAACCTTTCTACCTTTTTTACTTTATAATTAAAATTATAAATATAAGTGGGTGGTTTTTCCAATGATACAAAAACAACAAACAATGATGTTTAGTCCATATGTGGCTCTTTATGATATTGTCGTTCCTCAGGATAATATGTTACGCAGAATTAAGGATCTGGTCGACTTTTCTTTTATTTACGAAGAATTAAAGGATAAATATTGTCTAGATAATGGGCGGAATGCGATAGACCCTATTCGTATGTTTAAATATTTGTTTTTGAAAACCATTCATGATGTTTCAGATGTTGATATTGTCGAGCGTTCAAAATATGATATGTCCTTCAAATATTTTTTGGATATGGCTCCGGAGGAAGCCGTTATTGATTCAAGTTCTTTGACTAAGTTTCGTAAACTTAGGCTAAAAGACATGAACTTATTAGACATGCTTATCAATAAGACGGTGGAGATTGCCATTGAGAAAGAGATTATTAAAAGCAATTCTATTATTGTAGATGCAACCCATACAAAGGCGCGATATAATCAAATGACTCCAAAAGAAATACTTATGGAGCGCTCCAAAAATCTTAGGAAAACCATTTATAAAATTAACGAGAGTATGAAGATGAAATTCCCCGTAAAGCCAAACAATGATGTACTTGAAGATGAGATTACTTATTCCCAAAAGCTCATTGAAGTAATTGAAAAGGAAGAGAGCCTTTTAGAGTATCCAAAAGTTAAGGAACATCTTAATCTCCTGAAAGAAACCGTTGCAGATGATATCGAACAGCTCCAGTCCATGAAAGACCTAGATGCCAAAGTCGGACACAAAGCAGCTGACTCATCATTCTTTGGCTATAAAACTCATCTGGCGATGAGTGAAGAGCGAATTATTACAGCCGCAACGATTACAACCGGAGAAAAAAATGATGGAAAAGAGCTGCAGACACTTATTGAGAAAAGTATAGATGCAGGAATGGAAATTGAAACGATAATTGGAGATACTGCGTATTCCGAGAAAGACAACATTCAATATAGTAAGGAAAATGGAATCAAACTGGTCTCAAAATTAAATCCTTTAATAACTCAGGGTACCCGAAAAAAAGAGGATGAATTCGGATTCAATAAGGATGCGGGCATGTATGTCTGCAAGGCAGGACATATGGCTGTACGGAAAGCTAGGCAAGGTAAAAAAGGAGTAGGTAAAAACCAAGTTGATACCTACTATTTTAATGTTGAAAAATGCAAAAGATGTCCTTTCAGAGAAGGGTGCTACAAAGAGGGAGCCAAAAGTAAAACATATTCTGTTTCCCTTAAGTCAGATCAACATTCATCCCAAGCACAATTCCAGAAAAGTGTATATTTTCAGGAAAAGTCTAAAGAACGTTATAAAATTGAAGCGAAAAATAGTGAGTTAAAACACAGACACGGGTATAATGTGGCAAAATCCTCGGGTCTAATTAGCATGGAATTACAAGGTGCCATGGCTATATTTACGGTAAATATTAAAAGAATACTAAAGCTACTAGGGTAAAATTAGAGAAAAACATGTGGCGAATTCAAAGAAAAAACCGACTTTTTTTCCTTTTTTAGGAATTAAAGTCGGCTCTTTTTAAATCCACATGAATAATCTTTAAAATCGTCAGATTTTCAGTGGCCTCGGATTTTGAAGCGTTTTTTTGTTTGCCTAATTTACCTTTTATTTATTTTTTCAGTTTAACTTATCTTATTATAAATAGTTATGCCATCTTACACAGTTAAGTCACGTTTTCTTCGCATTATTTAAACTATATAAAGTAGTGTTAATTAAAGTCTAATATGTAGATTGAAGTAAAATACTTTAGCGAATCCTTCCACAGAAGGCCTTCACACCTAACTTAATCATAAAAATTGAATTTAAGAGAATACCTTTGGTGATTAGATAAATAAGATTTTTGTAAGATCCAACTATAATAAGACCTGTTGTGAACGATTATTTAAGCGGTATTTTCATTGTAGAAAAAAACAAGTATCCATTTCAGTGATATGAAATAAAAATGTAATATTTTTATCGCAGAATTTGTCAGATTTTAATGATATAATGGCTACTAGCTTACCAGACTACCCCAATATTTGTTTAGTAAACTTTTTGAAATCATGTTCAACGGATTAATTGGACTATACTAAGTATTTAATATACTTAGTAATATTGTTACTGCAATGCACTTTTTGTTTGCTAATTTTCTAAAGTAATGTACATAAGGGAGGAAGACAGCGTGAGTAAGAAGATACTGTCTCTTGGATTGGTTGCTTTATTAGGGACAAGCACCTTGGTAATTCCTACAAATAGTAATACTGTTTTTGCAAACACTGAATTGGAGCAGAAAAAGGAAAATATCCATAAAAAGCGTTCTGGTGTCGATTCAAGTATTCAAAAAAAAAGAAGTGAAATTTCAAACTTGGAGCAAAAACAGAAGAGTCTTGACTCGGAAATCAAACTTCTAGATTCGAAAATGACCGAGACAAACGAACAACTTCGACAAAGTCAGGGGAAGATAGAAGAAACTAAGGAAAAAATAGATGAGTTAAATAAGCAAATTAGGGAAGTAGAGGAGCGTATAGAAGAACGTAATCGTCTTTTAAAAGACCGTGTACGCTCAATACAAGAG
This sequence comes from Metabacillus sp. YM-086, assembly GCF_048059995.1. Lineage (NCBI taxonomy): Bacteria > Bacillati > Bacillota > Bacilli > Caryophanales > Bacillaceae > Metabacillus > Metabacillus sp. YM-086. The sequence goes on from NZ_JBLUOI010000072.1 coordinate 20,894, forward strand.
AGTGGTGGAGTAGTTAGCTATTTAGATGTCCTACTAGGTTCACAAGACTTTAGTGATTTTGTAAGTCGTGTCAGTGCAGTAACAACAATTGTTAATGCGGATAAAGAAATTATTCAAGAGCATAAAGAAGATATTAAACTTCTTGAGGAAAGTGAAGTTAAACTGAATAATGAACTTAATAAATTAGCAGCAGCTATAACTGAGCTTCAATCTTTGAAACAACAATTGAAGTCACAAGTTGCAGAAAAAAGTATAATAATGGAGCAAGTGAAGAATGATCAAATAGTAGCAGAAAAAGAATTATATAAGTTAGAAGACGAGGTGGATTTTCTTAAAGAGCAAGAAGCAACCATTAAAATAGAAATGAAACGTCAGCAGGGATTAAAAGATACAACTACAACAGCTTCAAACAGATCAACTACTCCCTCAACAAATGGTAGTTTTATGTGGCCAGCAAAAGGGACTTTCACTTCTGGATATGGTGCTCGTTGGGGAAGATTACATGCTGGGGTTGACTTGGCAAATAGTGCAGATAATGTTCCCATAGTTGCATCTGCCGATGGAACAGTTATTCGTTCATATTACTCTAGTAGCTATGGAAATGTCGTCTTCATTTCTCACAATATTAATGGAAAAATATTCACCACTTTATATGCCCATATGGATTCCAGATTAGTAAGTAGTGGACAATCTGTAAGTAAGGGTCAACAAATTGGATATATGGGAAACACTGGTCGATCAACAGGAAAACATTTGCATTTTGAAATTCACGACGGAGCCTGGAAAAACCCAATTAATCCAATGAAATATTTACCTTAAAATATCTTTTATAGTTTATTTAGGAGCTTTAGCTTGTAGACAAAGTCTGATTTCAGGCAAGTCAACAAGCTTTTTTTAAGTAAATTAAGCAAGTGATACCGTATTGAGACATGTTTAAACAACTTCCTTAATTTATTTCTTCTTATTTCATTGAATTTAATGTGATTAGAAATCATTATTGAAGTCAACAGAAGAATTCTATAAAATTACGCGGAATCTAGGGGTTATCAATCCCAACTAATTGAAGAGATAAAAGAATGTCAAATTAGCCTATGGAAGTGAATACTAAATTGACAAAAAATTAAGGGGGGTCAGTTTGTAAGTAAATACAAAAGCGATGGTTCAAAAAGGAAAGATATAAAAATCGAATATTTGGTCTAATCTTTAATATTGTGAATAATAATTTCGTTCATTATTAGAACATACCTCTCTCTTTTGAATCGCTAGAATAAAAAGCCTTATTCTATTTTAAGTGCAAATTTAGCAATGCAATTTTAGGTGATAATTGACGACCTATGTATTAAACTCAGTATCACAATGGAACTTAAATTTGTACTTAACGATCCCTAAAAAAGGGCTTTTTTGAGTCTCTGTTGTTCATAACAAATTGTGAATTTGAAAGGTTCTCCCTCATTTTAAAAATGAATATTAGGTGACAGATACTTGAATTTTATTGATTTAAATATGATTATGTGTTCATATTTATTTTATAATGTTTCAATGGAGGTTTAATTATGATCAAAATTTGATAATCCTAACTATTTATATAAACTTCTTAATCCTAGCTCATAGACGGAGAAAAACCGGTCATTCTGAAAAAGGTACACTTCTAATTTTGGCCTTTACTATTATTTTTTTGTTTGTGAATTTAAAAATATGGAGAAATGATAATAATGCTATACAAGCAACAAGGTTGTTATTAATCTAATACTTTAATCAGGATTTAAAAAAGCTATTTCTACTGAAAAAAACGTTATTTGTTCCCAGTTGCTATGTGGTATCAAGATTTTCCATGTATCCGTTAACAAAAAGTATGAGAGGAAAATTATATATTCGTAAAAGAGATAAACTCCTAAATAGATGAATAAAAAGATCCTGAAATTATATTAGTTAAAATATATATAAGAATAGCATACCATGTAGGTACTGTGTTAATATTTCATGGCTTTATTACAATTCTTTTCTTTAGATGTAAAAGTGATGGTAATATAAGGGCTGGTATATAATGAAAAAAGTTTCATTTTTATTTATTTTTGTTAATTTCTACACTATTGTAAGACATCAAATATTTTTTTTGAATTATACTATCATATGGCTTCCCTATTTTCTAATTAGTATTACTTTCTTTTTAATTATATTTTTTTATAAAAAAGAAAAAACGTTATTATGTATTGGCGGACTACTAATTAGTATTAGTTCTTTAGTAGTCTATTCTTATCATTTTTATTTATTGAACTAGGAAAAAAAAGGGGACTTTTCAAAAGTTGTTAATTTCTATTTTCTTGTTGAAATTATAATTACTTTGTCTAGTGTATTATTTTTGGCAGCAATAGGTAGGTGAGAATAAGTGAACATAAACACGTTTAATTTTAATGAGGTGGGATTAAATCGGTTTTTTGGCCCTTTAGAATCAAAAATTATGGACACTCTTTGGGAAGGTTCTGAGATGAGTATAAAAGATGTTCAACAAAGGCTTGAAGTAGAAAAAACAAATAAATTTTAATACAGTTTCAACCGTTATGAATCGCTTGGTGAAAATAGGAGTACTCAAAAAAAGAGTTCAAGGAAGAATGTCAGTATTTAAGCCTACCAAAACAAAAGAACAATTCCTTGAAGAGCCATCTATAAAAATAGTGGAAAATATAATGGATGAGTTTGGAGAGTTAATTATTAACCATATTTAGACTCATTAGAAGATATAGACCAAAGTTTACTGTGTAAACTTGAACAAAGAATTGCCGAATTAAAAAATCATTAGTTGCTTTTAAAAGATTATTTTATTACGAGATAAATTAAATCATTCAAAAGGAAATTACAAAACTTTAAATACTCCTTTTCATTATCTTAAAAAAAATGTAATTCATCATATGTTTGTGATCTTTAAGATTTTGTTTCAATTACCATTTCTAAATTTTAAGTGATTTGATAAATTGTCAAAATTTTAGTCTCTTATTTTAAAACTTACTTTTAATTTTGAGTTTTTATTTTTTATAAAAGAATAATATTGAGTACTTTTTTAAAAATTTATGATAAAGGAGTTGTAACATAGAATGTCTAATATGGAACACACAGGACAAGTGAATTTCCTAACAGGCTGGAACCCGTTTTTATTTCTGATTCTTTTAGTGTTAGCGGGTTGTTATTTATACATTACAGGACAAGGTAGAAAAAAATGGGATGAGTCATATCCGGTCAATAGGACCAAAAAGTTTTCCTTTCTTTTTGGAGTATTTCTATTTTTTCTTGCAAAGGGGACACCCTTAAATCAACTTGGACATTCTTTATTTCTAATTCATATGGCACAGCAATCAATTATTTATTTAGCTGTTCCTCCTTTGGTATTGGTAGGTTTACCATCGTGGTTAGTTAGCTCAGTGCTAAAAATAGATCTATTACGAAAGGGTGTTACATTTTTTACCAAACCTTTAATTGCGATTTTTTTATTTAATGTTTTGTTCTCTTTCTATCATATTCCATTTATTTTTGATGCTATTATGTCTAATATGTTATGGATGAATTTGTCGATTTTAATCTTGTTTCCTATTGCTTTTTTAATGTGGTGGCCAGTTCTATCACCAATACATGGTATGAATGAGTTAAAGCCATTGCATAAAATAGCATATTTATTTGGAATGGGTATCTTGCTAACACCAGCGTGTGCTTTAATTATTTTTTCAAAGGATATTTTATATCAATCATATATTGATTTACCTAGACTTTATGGAGTATCTCTTCTTGATGATCAGCAATCTGGAGGCATTGTTATGAAGGTCATGCAGGAGGTAATTTATGGTTTCGTATTAACAAGAGTTTTCTTTAAATGGGTTCGAGAGGAAAAGATTAGAACTATAGAAGAGGACAAAGTGAGGTTAGAACGTTTAAAACAAATTGAAAAGCTATAATACTTGGTTAATGTGGTGATTAATTTATAAGAGGATAGTAACTACATAAAAGAAAAAATTCTATTGTCATTAAAGTGGTAAGATCTATTGAAGATCTGTAATCGAAATACATATGTTCTTACATGAATGATTTCTTAA